>NZ_CAISIQ010000039.1 GCF_903885465.1 uncultured Nevskia sp. | reverse complement strand
TCGCCGTCGAAATCGGCCATCACGTTCAGGGTTTCGGCGATCGGAATGGTGATCACCTGATCGATCGGCACCGTCGTCTTGATACTGGTGTCGAGCTCGATCTCCAGGTTGTTGAGCACCTGTGCCGAAACGCGCAGCGGCTCGGGAATGATCACCGTTGCCGGCTGGTTGCTGAGCAGCAGGCGGGCATCGACATTGCGGAACACCCAGACGCCGATCAGCACGCCGGCGATCACGCCGATGACGGCGATCAATCCGATCGCGGCAAGAAGATTTTTCATCCGGCTCTCAGAACTTGTAGGCAATGCTGGCGGCGACGAAATCGCGATCCGCCAGCGTGTTGCGGCGACCGCCGCCGAAGAAGAAGGTGCTGACCAGATTGACGTCGAAGTCGCCGTAGCTGAAGCGGAAGTCGCCGACCATCAGCTTGCGGCCTTCGAGGAAATTCTCCGCCAGCCCGGGCGAGACGCCGTAGATGTCATGCGTGAAGACCAGAAACGGGCTGATGTCGAGACCGGGAATCAGCACATCGGTGTAATGCAGCAGCGCGCCGAGCCGGTAGCCGGCCGAAAACGAAGTGACATAGCCGCCGGTATTGCGGATCGGGTTGATGATGATGGCGTTGCCGGTATCGAAAGCACCCTGCCCGGCATGGGTATCGGTGCCCGGCGCTTCGAACTGCAGTCGTGAGCGCGACGGCAGATTCGGCACCCAGATGTTGGTCAGCTCAAACAGCAGCGCCGAGTCCTTGGTGCTGAGAAATCCACTGTTCCCGAAAACCTTGGTCAGGCCGATCGAGCTTTGCTGCACGGCCAGCCGCTGATAGCCGCGGATGTAGGCACCCGGTGCCACCTCGCCCGGAATGCCGCCGCGGTAGCCGGTGAGGAAATCCGGAATCGCCGTGCGCGAACCGGGCACCGTGGTACCGAGCACGTTCGGCGCACCGGCCAGTGCCTGCAGCGTGCTGATCGCACCGGGCAGATTGCCGGCCGCATTGCCGATCACCGCCAGCGCATTGGTCGGATCCTGCAGTGCCAGCAGCAGGCCTTCCACCGTGTTGTTGGCGGTGAACAGCGGAATATCGTTACGCGGCAGCGCCGGCTGCAGGGCAGCGAACAGCACGTCTTCGAGATCGATCTGCACCGGCTGGTTCGGCCGGAACGAGAACTCGCCGCGGATCGCCACGCCTTCATAAAGCGTCGAGAAACTGGCGCCGAACAGATGGATGTCTTCCGGGTATTCAAGAAAGTACTGCGCGGTATCCAGCGGCACCGCTTCACGCAGATGAGTACCGGGCACGCCGCAGGCGGCGATGAAGCTGGTCAGGTCGACGGGATCGATGCCGGCCGGGTTGCCCTCGGCGCGAGCACAGCTGGCGTCGGCAGCGGTAGCGCTCGCCGTTGGAATGCGCGAGTGGTAGCGCGAGTAATAGAAACCCAGTTCCGAACCGCCGAACCAGTCGTTGTCCGGATGCCAGTACAGCGCCATGCCGAACTGGCCCTGATCGCGCGCGTTGCGGTTTTCGCCGCGCCTCAGGGTGAAGCTGGTGGTGCTGACCAGATCGAGAATGTCGTTGCCCGGCGTGCCGATCTGCAGTGGGTCATACGGCGCCTTCGCGAACGGCGCGATGATGCCTTCGTTGGCGGTCAGATGATTGCTGGCGTTGAAGAACGAAAAATACGAGCCGCGCGGCGGAATGCCGACCGGCCGCCATTCGAACTGGTAGAAGGCTTCGAAGCTCAGATCGTCATTGAACGGGCCGCGCGCCAGCAGCATGCCGGCGGGCCGGTAGACCTCGTCCAGGGTGCCGCCGGGACGAGTGAGATTGTTGACGTCCGGCGGGTTGATGAAATTCAGGCTGCCCTGGGTCGCGAAGCTGGCTTCGCCCCAGACCAGACGCTGGCGGCCGATGCTGAAATCGATCGCCTGGCCTCCGATCTCGAAGGTGTCCTGCACATAGGCATCGAGCAGCTGCGCGCCGTAGCCGATCTGGTGGATGGTGTCGATGTCCCGCTTGTTGCGCACCGCCTGCCCCGGCCCAGGCCCGGGCGTGACGATCTGGTTCGGGTGGTTCTCCTTCAAGGTGGCATTGATGTAGTCATAGAAGAACAGCCCGCCGACCTCGATCTTCAGGTTGTCGCGCCGGATCGAGAAACGCGAATTCCACTTGATCGGCGAGGAGATGAAATCGCCCTTGTCGTAGTTCAGGTTGCCTTCGTCGTACACCGAATTGCGTGCGCCCGGTGCCAGCAGATAGCGGTTGTTCGGTTCGCTGTTGTTGGGACTGACCGACAGACATTCGTCGGCCGCACACAGGTTTGGATCGAGATTGGACTTGCCGACCAGGTTCGGATCGCGGCCTTCGATACGCACCGCCGTGCCGATCGACACCCGGTTGGTCCACTCGTGGACCCAGCCTTCGGTCCAGCTGTCGCCAGCGGATTCCGCAGCGGCCAGCAGCGGTGCCAGCAGCGCGGAGCAGACGACGGTTCTAATGCGCATCAGTGCCGCTCTGGCCGTCATCCTGATCCTGATTCTTCCTGCTGCGTCTCGGCTTCCAGAACTGGATGCGCGGCAGTTCGATGATCTCGGTGCGATCGACGATGGTTTCGGTCTGGCCTTTCAAGGTGACGACGTGGCCCATCAGCGTTTCCAGGTTCACGAGGATGCGGAAGATCGACAGGATCACTTCCAGCGCCACCCGGACCACAACCACGCCGGAGACGAACAGCACCGGCATGATCAGCAAGGTCCAGGCGAGTCCCAGAGCCAGCGAGTAGCCGAACACCAGCACCGACAGGTAGATGTTGATCGCCGCCACGCCGGCAACGCAGAGCAGATAGATGGCCGGCGCCATTCGCGTGGTGACGATGGTGCGCAACTGCAGATCGGTCAGCCCGACCAGCACCTCCGACAGCTCCGAGCGCGCAGCCGCCCAGGCCGGCATGCCATCCGTCGAACCCCGAGGTTCTGCCTTCATTCGTTGAGTCTCCCCACCCCACTGCCGACGGCTGCGCCGCCTTGTTCTGTCGTTCCGCGATCACCGTTCGCCATGACGCGATGGCCGCCTGCAGCGTGAGGTTCAGCATCTCTGGTTCGATGGCACGAACCGGCTGACGATCTCGGTAAGCGAGACTACACAGCACTGTGACATCCGACAATGGCAAGGTCCGCCGGCTTGAGAAGTTCTCTGGGCGCTGCCTTGGTCGGCGGCTTGTCACCCATCAAATTGTCATCGCTTGCCAGCAGATTAATGGCGTGGTTAGAATGACTAACCGTCCGGTCAGTCAGTAGTCTGCTCACCGCTTCGAATCCCCTTACACCTGCCGGATGTCACGAGTCGATGCGATGAGCCTTCCCGCCGGTGCCCGGTCGATACTCGATGCTGCCGCGTCGCTCTTTTCGCGGACCGGCTTCGACGCCGTGTCGCTGTCGGAGATCGCCTCGCGCGCCGGCGTCTGCAAGGCCAACATCTTTCATCACTTCGATTCCAAGGAAGCGCTGTATCTCGACGTGATGCGCGAAGCCTGCAAGGGCCACGCTGAGTTTGCCGAGCAGTTGCTGCTCGAGCCCCTCAGTTCCACAGAGAAGTTGCTGCGTCTCGTCGAGTTCGAGTTTCACGACATGTTCGAGAACGAAGCCCGAACCCAGCTGATCTTCCGCGAAGTGCTCAATGCCGGCAGC
>NZ_CAISIQ010000038.1 GCF_903885465.1 uncultured Nevskia sp. | reverse complement strand
GCAGGAAGCGATGGACATGGGCCTCGTGAACAAGGTGGTGCCGCACGACCAGCTCGACGCCGAGTGCGAAGCCTGGGCCGCCGAGATCAACTTCATGAGCCCGACCGCGATCGCCATCGCCAAGCGTTCGTTCAACGCCGACAGCGAAAACATCCGCGGCATCAGCTTCATGGGCGTGGCCGCAGTGAAGGGCTACTACATGAGCGATGAATCGAAGGAAGGCGTTGCCGCCTTCAACGAGAAGCGCAAGCCGGACTTCAAGAAGTTCGCCTGATCGCAGATCGTTTTAGTTGAAAACCCGAGCCAGCCCCCAGAGCCCCGACATGCTTAACGACAGCAACATCACGACCGAACTCGACGCCGACGGCATTCTCGTCGCCCGTATCGACATGCAGGGCCGCACGATGAACGTGTTCTCGCGCGCCATGATGGATTCGCTCGAAAGCCTGCTGACTGAGGTCGCAGGCGATGCTGCCGTGAAGGGTGTGGTGCTGACCTCGGGCAAGTCTGCCTTCCTCGCCGGTGCCGATCTGGACATGATCCGGGTCTTCACCGAGCGAGCGAAGGTCGATGCCGTTCCCCAACTCAATGAACTGTTCGGCCACCTCGGCCGGCTGTTCCGCCGTCTCGAACTGTCGACCAAGCCCTATGTCGCCGCCATCAATGGCCTGGCGCTGGGCGGTGGTCTGGAAGTCGCGATGGCCTGCCACGCCCGCGTGGTGCTGGACGATGAAAAGACCGTGCAGCTCGGCTTGCCGGAAATCAAGCTCGGCCTGCTGCCGGGCGCTGGCGGCACGCAGCGCCTGCCGCGTCTGGTCGGCACCGCCAAGGGCCTGAACATGCTGCTGACCGGCGATCCGGTCGGCCCCGCCGAAGCGCTCAAGCTGAAGCTGGTCGACGCGGTCGTCCCGGCCGATCAGCTGATCGCCAAGGCCAAGGAAATCGCCAAGTCGATGCCGCAGCCGCGCGCGCTCTGGGATCGCCACGGCGCCTCGTTCGATGCCGCGCCGTTCGACTTCAAAAGCCCGGCGATCATTGCCGACATCGCCAAGGCCGTCGGCATCAGTGACTACCAGCTGCAGTACTACCCGGCCTATCACGCGATCATCGACTGCGTGGTTGGCGGCTGGAATCTGCCGCTGACCCAGGCCAGCGATCGCGAGATGGACATCTTCGTCGAGCTGATGCGCGACAGCGTCGCCGGCAACATGGTCCGCACCTTGTTCCTGAATCGTCAGAAAGCCGCGAAGCTTGGTTTGCTGGCCAAGGACTCGGTGCTCGCCGTCGGTGACGATGCGCTGCTGCCGCAGCTGCGCGCCGCCAATGCCGGCACCGCCAGCGCTGCCGAAGCAACCAAGCTCGCCGTTGCGACCCTGGCTGCGCTGCGCGTCTGGAAGGCGGGCAAGGTCGAAGAAACCACGCTGGCTGATGTCGCCGTCGTCTCGGCCGGGCTGTTCCCGTCCTACGCCGGCGGCCCGTATACCTATGCAACGCAGATCGGCGTCGACGCGCTGCGCAAGGCCGCCGATGGCGATGCCGTGACCTTGGCTGCCGTCGATGCCTGGTTCGCACCGCGCACGGCGTCGGCCCCGGTCGCTGCCTGATGGCGATCGATCGCGCCCACGTCGGCTACAGCCTGCCGGCGTTTACTGTCGAAGCCACGCCAGAGCGGATCGCCAAGTTTCGCGCGGCGATCGGCGAGACGGGCGGCGATGTGCGCGTGGCGCCGCCCACCTTCATGAAGATGGTCGAAGGTGAGCACAACAGCTCGCGGCGCATCCTCGACACGCTGGCGGTCGATCTGCGCCGCGTGCTGCACGCCGAACAGCAGTTCGACTACGTCAGCCCGATTCTCGCCGGCGATCAGCTGGATGTGGTCCGCAAGGTGTCGGACATCTACGAACGCAAGAACGGCCTGATGGAATTCATCGTCATCGAATCGACCATCAGCCACGCCGAGCGCGGCCTGCTCGGCCGTTCGCGTCAGGTGGTGCTGGTCCGCAATCCGAAGCCGGCGGTGGCGGCATGAACGATATGAACACCGTTCTCGCCGAATACGAAACCGGGCCGATCACCCGCGAGATGCTTGCCCAGTACGCGGAAGCTTCGGGCGATACCAATCCGCTGCATCTCGATCCGGCCTTCGCCCAGAAAGCCGGTTTCGCCGACGTGATCGTTCACGGCATGCTCAGCATGGCGCTGCTCGGTCGTTTGCTCAGCAGCCGCTTCGCCAATCGCGCACTGCTGAAGTTCGATGCCCGCTTCGCGGCGATCCTGCCGGTCAACACCTCGCTGCGTTGCCGCGCGCGTCTTGCTGATGTCGCCGAGGGTCAACCGGATGACGGCCACCTGCGCCTGGCGCTGGAAGCCATCGATCCGGCCGGCACGGTGATCATCACCGGCAGCGCCGAACTCGCGGCTGCGCTCTGATGACCATGCCGCCGATCTTCAAGGTCGAGGACATCGTCGCCTCACTGCAGCCCGGCATGACCGTGTTCGTGCCTGGCCTTGCGGGTGAAAGTCTCGCCTTTTACGCAGCGCTGAAGGCCGCCCCCGACAAGGCTGCCGGCGTCTGCTTCACCGGCTTGCATTTCCCGGGTATCAACCGCAGCGACTACCTCGGCCTGCATCCCGAAGCCCGTCAGCGCGGCTATGTGATGACACCGGGCCTGCGCCCCGGCCTCGCCGACGGCCGTGCCGAACTGGCCACGCTCGATTACCCGGGCATCTACCGTGACCTCGTCGCCCGCGCCGCTGACATCGATCTCGTGATCGCTCAGGTCAGCCCACCGGATGCAGAGGGCCGTTGCAGCTTTGGCCCCAGCAGCGATTTCCATCCCGCGGTCTGGGTCAAGGCCAGACGCCGCATCCTGCACATCAATCCGAATGTTCCGCGCACCCGCGGCTCGTTCTCGGTGAAGCTCGCCGAGGTCGACGGGTACTTCGAAGCCGATAGCGCGCTGGTTCATTACGACGCCGGCAGCACGAATCCAGCGATCGAGCAGCACGCGGCCCTCGTCGCCAGCCTGGTGCGGGACGGCGATACCCTGGAATTCGGCGTCGGCAAGCTGCCGGGCGCGATCCTCGCTGCCCTCGCCAACCATCGCGGCCTGCGCATCTGGTCCGGCATGGCCACCGAAGCGGTGTCGAAGCTCGTCGATGCCGGCGCGATTGCCGCGAAAGGCGCGATCGATGCCGGTGTCGCGCTCGGCGATGCAGCGTTCTACGCGCGGCTGGAGAAAGACGACAGCTACTTCTTCCGTCCGGTGTCGGAAACCCACGACATTCGCCGGATCGCCGCGATCGACAACTTCTGCGCGATCAACTCCGCAGTGGAAGTCGATCTGTTCGGCCAGGTCAACGCTGACAGCCTCAACGGCAAGTTGATGGCGGGCGTCGGCGGTTTGCCGGCTTTCGTCGCCGGCGCGCAGCTGTCGAACGGTGGCCGCTCGATCGTCGCGCTGCCGGCGGCAACTGACGATGGCCGCTACACCCGCATCGTCGGCAGCTTCGATCGCGGCATGGTCGCCCTGCCTCGTCACTGCGCCGATTACGTGGTCACCGAGCATGGCGTCGCGGCGCTGCGCGGCTCGTCGATCCACGAACGTGCGCGAGCGCTGATCGCCGTTGCCGCGCCGGCTTTCCGTGAATCCCTGGAAGCGCGCTGGGCCGACATCTCCGGCCGGCTCTGAGCTTCGAACCCACCCTTACGCCGTCCCTCAACCAGGAATCCGAATCAT
Source organism: uncultured Nevskia sp. (assembly GCF_903885465.1). Classification (GTDB taxonomy): domain Bacteria; phylum Pseudomonadota; class Gammaproteobacteria; order Nevskiales; family Nevskiaceae; genus Nevskia. Next base: position 14,068 of record NZ_CAISIQ010000038.1, on the reverse strand, counting down.
GTCGAACCCTTCTCCTCAGGGCCTGCTGGCTGGCAAGGTCGCCCTCGTCACCGGTGCCGGTCGCGGCATTGGCCGTGGCATCGCACTGGAACTGGCCAAGGCCGGCGCCAAGGTCGTCGTCAATGATCTCGGCGTGTCCCTGACGGGCGAGGCCGGCGGCGAATCGCCGGCCGACAGCGTCGTCCGCGAGATCAAGGAACTGGGCAGCGATGCCGTTGCCGATACCCATTCGGTGGCCAGCTTCGAAGGCGCGCAAGCGATGATCGAAGCCGCGCGCAGCGCCTTCGGCCGCATCGACATCGTGGTCAACAACGCCGGCAACTTGCGCGACGTGATCTTCCACAAGATGAGCGAGGAAGAGTTCGACGCGGTGATCGCCGTGCATCTGAAAGGCTCGTGGAACACCAGCCGCGCTGCCGCGCCTTACTTCAAGGAACAGGGCTCGGGCAGCTTCATCCACATGACCTCGACCTCCGGTCTGGTCGGCAACTTCGGCCAGGCCAACTACTGCGCGGCGAAGCTCGGCATCGTCGGCCTGTCGAAGGCGATTGCGCTGGACATGCAGCGCTTCGGCGTGCGTTCCAACGCCATCGCACCGTTCGCGTGGACGCGCATGGTCAGCTCGATTCCGGACGAGACGCCGGAGCAGAAGAAGCGCGTCGAAGGCCTGAAGAAGCTGATTCCTGAGAAGATCGCGCCATTCGTGGTTGCGCTGGCGTCTGATGCGGCGAAGAGCGTGTCCGGCCAGATCTTCGGCGTGCGCAACAATGAAATCTATCTGTTCAGCCAGCCGCGTCCGATCCGCACCGCGCACACGGCCGAAGGCTGGACGCCGGAAGCGATCGTCGAGCGGGTGTTCCCGCAGTTCCAGAACGATTTCTATCCGCTGCACCGTTCAGGTGACGTGTTCACCTGGGATCCGGTCTGAGCCCGTTGAAAATCAACATCCGTCTCACGCAAAGGCGCCAAGAAAAGCAAAACAGAGTTTGATTTTCTTTCTTCGCGTCTTTGCGCCTTTGCGTGAAATCGAATTTGTCTTTGTTCGCGCCTCCGCATGAGGCCCGACTTTCATTCAGGAGAACACGATGTCCAAGCGTGAAGTGGTAGTGGTTGGTGCAATGCGCACGGCGATCGGCAGCTTCGGCGGCACGCTGAAGGATGTGCCGCTGACGACGCTGGCAACGACGGCGGTCAAGGCTGCCCTGGCACATGCCGGCGTCGATCCGAAAGAAGTCGGCCACATGGTGATGGGCAACGTCATCCCGACCGAGCCGCGCGATGCCTACCTCGGCCGCGTTGCTGCGGTGGAAGCCGGCATTCCGAAGGAAACCCCGGCGTTCAACGTCAACCGCCTCTGCGGCTCCGGCGTGCAGGCGATCATTTCGGCAGCGCAGGCGATCCTGCTCGGCGACTGCGATGTCGCCATCGGCGCGGGCGCCGAAGCGATGAGCCGCGGCCCCTACCTGCTGCCGGCCGGTCGCTGGGGCGCACGCATGGGCGACGCCAAGATGCTCGACTACATGACTGGCATCCTCCACGACCCGTTCCATGCCATCCACATGGGCATCACCGCCGAGAACGTGGCCGCCCGTTACGGCATCACCCGCGAGATGCAGGACGCGCTGGCTGTGACCAGTCAGCAGCGCGCCAGCAAGGCGATTGCCGAAGGCCGCTTCAAGGGCCAGATCGTTCCGGTCGAGATCGCCACCCGCAAGGGCCCGATCCAGTTCGATACCGACGAGAACGTGCGTGGCGACGTCAGCGTCGAGACGCTGGCCAAGATGAAGGCCGTGTTCAAGAAGGATGGTCTGGTCACCGCCGGCAATGCTTCGGGCATCAACGACGGCGCTGCCGCCGTGGTGCTCGCCGAAGCCGGCCGCGCTGCCGCGCTCGGTCTCAAGCCGCTGGCTCGCCTGGTGTCCTACGGCCATGCCGGTGTCGAGCCGGAATACATGGGCATCGGCCCGGTCCCGGCATCGAAGATCGCGCTCGCCAAGGCTGGCCTGAAGGTCAGTGATATGGACGTGATCGAAGCCAACGAAGCGTTCGCGGCGCAGGCCTGCGCCGTGGCACAGGAACTGGGCTTCGACCCGGCCAAGCTCAACCCGAACGGCTCGGGCATCTCGCTCGGCCATCCGGTCGGCGCGACCGGCGCGATCATCACCACCAAGGCGATCCACGAACTGCATCGCACCGGCGGCCGTTACGCGCTGGTGACCATGTGCATCGGCGGCGGCCAGGGCATTGCGGCGATCTTCGAGCGCGTCTGAAGCTTTTAGTAGCGCTATGAAAAAGGCCGGGACTCGCGAGAGTCCCGGCCTTTCTTTTTGCCCGTCAGCTCGAGGCTGGCTGCTCAGGGCGTGGGTGCAGTCTCGCTGTTGCGCAGTTCGATGGCCGGCGTGTCCTCGGCACGTGCCGCGAGCAGCAGCGCCGTCTTCATGTAGTCGCCGACCACCTTGCGATGGCTCTGCAGCTGCAGCAGCGCCCGCTGGCCAACCAGCACTTCGGCATCGTGCTGAACCAGCGCGATCTGCCGGCTGGCCAGCTCGAGCTTGGCCAGCAAGGCCGCCGAGGCTTCGCTGGCCGGTAGCGCCGTCAGACGCGCTGTCGCAGCCTGCAGGGAAACAGCCAACTGACGATATTCACGCTGATCGCCGATCGCCGCGTACAGCGCCGTGGTGTCGTTGCCCGGCTCCAGGCGCAGACGATCCATCAGCCCGTACAGCGCGGCATCGTCGGCAGGATCGATCGCCGACAGCGCGGCAACAAGCTCGCCCGCCTGGACGAACGCGGCGTCGCGTTCGATCGCTGCATCGGTGTTGCGCAGGCTGGTCAGCGTGTCGGTATAGCCGGTCCGGGCGGCGCCGATGTCGCGCAGCTGATCCTGCGCGTGGGCGATCGCCAGCTTGGCTTCGATCACCGAAGGATCACGCTCGTCGCGACCCAGCAGCGCGCTCCAGACGATGATCGCGCGGCGCAGACCGTCGTTGCGATCCTTGGGCGGATCGTCGCGCTCAAAGCTGACCGGGCCGAGCTTGTTGGTCAGTTCCGGCTCCAGCACCTTGAGCCGCGCCAGCGAGTTGCGCAGCGGTGCCGGCAGGTCATTGATCTGATCCGGCGCCCGCGGCGCTTCGTTGCGCAAGGTCACGCGCGGCAGGCGCTCGCCGTTCGGCGCCAGCTGCGCCCAGCCCATGCCGAGCAGTGCACGGTTCGACGACAGACCATCGCTGCGCACGCGGCCGAGCACGCCGAGCGCGGTACGACCCTGCTTCTCCTTCAGGAATTGCCAGCCGAGCGACAGATTGGCCTTGTCGCGCAGTTCGAGCAGTTCGGGGTCGGTGGGCGTAGTGCGGCCGAGCAGATCCAGCCAGCTTCGGGCGCGGGCGACATCACCGTTGCGGATCATCGCGATCGCCAGGTTGTAGCGGCCATAAGCGGTGGCGCGCAGCGCTTCGGTCGACGCCGCCATGTAGCGGAAGGCTTCGATCGATTCGCTGTTGGCAATCTTCAGGGTGTCGGTCGCATCGCCCGGCCGCAGCCGCGCCAGCTCGATCAGGCCGCTGATGTTGCGCCAGTCGGCCTGGCGATACTCGGGCAACAGGCGCTTCGACAGCGCCAGCTGGGCTTCCGCCGCCGAGTAGTCACCGGCGGAGTAGCGGGCTTCGGCAATCAGCAGCCGTTCGGTCGCCACGGCAGCGCCGGCCACCTTGGCAGCATCGAGCTGATCGCAGATCGCCTGTGCCCGGTCGAGCACGCCCAGCTCACGCAGCAGTGCGGCCTGCGCCAGCCAGTATGGTGGTTCGAAATGACCGCTCGGCCCGGCCTGCACCGCGTCGGCCAGCAGTGCAACGAGGCCATTCGCGGGCTGTCCCATGCGGCCCAGAGTACGAGCGTGGCCCAGCGCCGGATCGTTATCGGCACCGGGCGGATAGTGGATGACGCCGACGTTGACGCCGAGCGCTTCGAGCGAGCCGCTGATCACCGAAGTCTTCTGGGTTTCGTCGCGCTGCAGACGGCGGAACACCAGGCTGGGCTTGCCGATGGTTCCGGATTCGACCCGCAGTTCCAGATCGCTGCCGGTAGCGGCCAGTTCGAGGCTCTGGTCGATGTTCAGTTGCAGCGGCTCGCCCGGAGCCTCGGCCGCAACGACGACGGTGGCCTGCACGCGATGAAGGCCGGTGGTCAGGCGGGTGCGGCCCAGCCGCAGCGGGTCGCGTCGTTCCGCCAGTGCGCTGATTTCCGCAGCCTGCAGCGGCCGATCGAACACCGCTTGTTCGTCGATGCGAATGCTCAGACTGGTGATGCTGACCTTGTTCAGACCGGAGGCATCGGCATACAGGTTCACTCGCCCGGTCATCGGCGTCGCCAGCGCATCCGCCAGCTGATCAGCTTCAGCGAGCCGCTGATAGACCGAAAAACGCAGGGCCTGCGGGCTTTTGAACACCAGCAACGGCAGCTTCGCTGACGGTTTGGCCGAGGCCGTCGGCGCAACTTCCTCGGCCATCACTGGCAGTGCGGGTGCTTCGGGTACCGGTGCCGGGCTGGCTTCCAGCAACGGCGGCTGGATCGGTGTCGGCAGCTGCTCCGTCACCTGTCCAGGAAGCTGTTCGATGACCTGTTCCGGCGCGGTTCTCGGAGCTGCCTCATGGATCAGCGGCTGCGCCGACGGCGGCACCGAAATCACCCGAATGACAGGCTCGGACTCAGTCGCAGCGACCGGGGCTTCCGACGCTGGCGGAATGGATACGACAGGCACGGGTTCCTGCGCCGTCGCGATGCTGCCGAAGCTCAGAGACAGCAGCGAGGTCGACAGCAGGTGCAAAAACGGCTTCGCCGAAGCGGGCTTCGTATGGGCTCGAACCATGATTTTCTCCATCCACAAAAAAAGGCGGCAGCTCAGGCCTGTCCGCCTGAGCTGCCGCCTGTGGTACTGCGCAGCGTCAGACTGTGTGCGGCTTCGCGTCGTCCTTCATGAACTGCGAAAGGTCGATGTTCTCACCAACCGCCAGATCTTCACGGCCCGCGAAGCTGGGCTTCACCAACCAGATGATGAGCGGTAGCACGACCAGCGAAAGCACCATGTTGATCAGCATGATCGCGACCAGGAGCATGCCCATGTCGGCCATGAACTTGAACTCGGACAGGAAGTACCAAGGCAGGATGCCGGCCAGCATGATCGAGGCGGTGAACATGATCGCCTTGCCAGTAGTGGTCAACGCGGTGGTGATCGCCTTCTCCCAGTTCTTGCCTTGTGCGGAGTACTCCTCGCAGATTCGAGACAAGAGATAGATGCCGTAGTCGATACCGACGCCGACGCCCATGACCGCCACGATCACCGCGTTGATGTCCAGACCGATGCCGAGCGAGTACATCGCGGCATTGAGCAGGAAGTTCGACAGGTTCACCGGGATCAGCAGCAGAATCGCTGCCATCAGCGAGCGGTAGGCGTAACCAGCAATCACGGCGATGGCGACGTTGACGCAACCCAGGATGAACCAGTGGTAGCGATGGACGACGTTGTTCATCGCCTGCTGCAGCGCGATGAAGCCGGTGCCGAGGCGAACCGTGAAGCCCGGATGATCGACGCCGACGATATCGACCGCACGCTTGGCGCTGGCCAGTGCCGCATCAACCGTTTCCTGCTTGTTGTCGGCGTACCACAGCGACACGGTGGAGTGCTGGGCTTCGAAATCCATCACGTTGCCGAAGTTCAGCGGCGTGGAGCCGAACAACACGGCCGAGCCGGCACTGAACGCAGCGCGCTTGTTCGGATCGACCGGCAGCCACTGCGGGTTGCCGCCGGAGAACAGGCGATTGCCTTCGTACATGTAATCGCTGAACGACAGCGTGGCGCGCGGCTTCAGAACCGGATCGGACTCGACGATCGCCTGGATCTTCGAACGGATGATCATCGCTTCCGGCGACAGCGCGATACGGTTGGTGCCGTCCTTGTCGTTCTTCGCCTCGATGACGATTTCCAGCGTGTTGGTGCCCGGGAAGTGGGCATTGATCGCGCGGATCGCCGTGTTGAACTCGGAGTCGTAGTGCAGCAGGTTCGAGCCTTCGACCGGGTTGCCGATCTTGATCTCGAACGATGCCCAGATGCCCCAGATACCGAGCAGCACGGTGAAGATCGAGGTGTAGATCGCCGGCTTGCCGTAGGTGAGCTTGGCAATACCGCGCAGCAGGTTGCCCTGGAATGCGTGGATACCGGTTTCCTTGCCATCGCCACCGGCAATGCGGTCGATGTTCTTCGGCAGCGGCAGGTACGACAGCAGGATCGAGATCAGGAACACGCCGGTCGGGATGATCCACAGCGCCCAGGCGCCGCAGAACAGGGCGTGGGCGAACATCGTGTGAATCGGCGCGATGGCGATGAAGATGATGCCGAACACGTCGGTCATGATGCCGAGGATCGATGGCGCCATCATCACGCCCATGGTGATTTCGGCGGACTTCCGCTTGTCACCGATGTGCTTGAGGATTTCGTAATAGCGTTCGGTGAACTGAATGCAATGCGAGAAGGTTCGCGCCACCAGCAGCAAGGGCACGATCATCAGCAGCGGTTCGACCTTGTAGCCGGTCCAGCCGATGAAGCCGAAGCCCCAGACGCCGGCCATCGCGGCGCAGACGATCGGCGTGACCACGCCGGCAACGTTACGCATGTACAGCACCAGCGCGATGATCAGCAGCGCGATGGTCACGCCGAAGATCATGTAGGTCTGGTGCTGGAACTTGTAGACCCAACCGGTCAGGGCCGGCTGGCCCGCCAGGAAGATTTCGTGATTCTCGTCGGCAGCGGCCTTGACCAGGCCGTCGACGTAATTGAAGGCCACGCCGTAATCGAGCGTGGTCTGGAACGTGGCACTGATCAAGGTCGACTAACCATCCGCCGACACGTAGAAGTTGCGCGCGTTCGGTGACTGGGCGACACGACGCTTGAAGTCAGCAACCTCTGCTTCGTCCTTCGGCACCGCATCACCCATCAGCGGACGCACGTCCACACCTTCCGGCGTAGCTTCGACGTAGCGCAGCTTTTCGGTCGAGATCGAGATGATCTGATCGTGATCGACACCGTCGGTGAGATCGATGTTGCGGGTCAGATCCCAGACCTTCTGCAAGGTATCGGCGTGATAGATATCGCCGTTCTTGCGCTTGACCATCACGAACATGGTCAGCGGATTGCCGAAGTTCGGATGAGCGTTGTAGATCTTCACGAACTCGTCATCCTGCGGCAGCAGGTCGGCGAACACGGTCTTGATCATCACGCGCGGAATGCCGGCAGCGAAGGCCAGCGTGACTACCACGAACCAGATGGAGACCATGAAGCGATGGTCCATGACCCATTTGGCCACGCGGAAACGAAGTGGAGGTTGAGTTGATGCTTGGGTCATGGCAGTCAATCTTGGAATCGATGTAGGAAGAGCGGCCGGGCCCTGGCAGTAGCCATGAGTCCGGCAGCGCGGGCTTGGCGGCTTTCCCTTCCGCGACATCGGCAGAAGGTTGACGACCAAGCTTGCAGCGGTGCTTCAAAAGCGGTCCGGATGGCGTGGCGCCATCCGGACCGAGTCGCGTTACAGCGGATTCAGCAGCAGCAAGTTCGGCAGATACCGCGTACGACGGATCAGAACTGGTAGCCGAGACGCAGGGCCAGCTCGTTGGTCTGGCTGATCAGGTGCACGAGGTTCTTGTTGGGGTTGTTGCCCCAGGCGTTGTCGAGCACCAGGTTGTAGAACATGTTGACCGTGATGTTGCCGCGCGGCTTCCACTGCAGGCCCGGCTGGAACAGCACGCCACCCTGAACGTCGATCAGCGTTGCGGCGCTGAGTTCCCAGATGTAGTTCGGGAACGGCTGCAGTGCGGCCAGCACGACGTAGTTGGCGCCGCCCTTGATGCCCGGCGCCGTCTTCGGCGTTGTGCTGGTCGGGACGTGCGGATCGAGCTTGATGCCCTGGCGACTGTAGTTCTCGCCACCGTAGCCATCGAGGAGCAGGCCGACGAGGTCGCTCTCCTTCTGCCACAGGTACTGGAACACCATGTAGGTGGCCGGAATTTCCGTCGAGAAGCGCTGGTACTTTTCGGCGACGAAGCCGACCTGGATCTCGCTGCGCTTGTCGAAGCCCTGACGCAGATCGGGCGACGTGAACACGCGCTTCGGCGTGAACGTCGTTTCCAGATTCATGATGACCTGGTCGAAGATCGAGCCCGGCTCGGCTTCGGTCACGTAGCCGCCGCCGAGTCCGAACACGTTCTCGAGGAAGTACTTGCGTTCGATGTGGCCGTGCAGGCCTTCGCCGGCCTGGAAAAAGGCGCTCAGCTCGTTGGCGGCCGCTTCGTGATTGCCGTTGGCCGGGGCGGCCAGCAGCATCTGCGAGGCATCGAACTCGTCGATGGCGCGGTCGAGACCTTCCATCGCATCGAGCTTGATGTAGCCCGCGTAGTTGAACCATTCCTCGGCGCTGAACACGCCGGCCGGGGACGCTTCGAACGGCGTCTGGGCGAGGATCGGGCCGCAACCCTGACCGCCGGTGCCGAGCACCACGTTGCAGTACTGGTTGAACACCGCACCGAGGATGTTCGAATTCGGCAGCGCCTTGTTGACGCCGGACTGGGTCCAGCGGATCGCACCCAGCGGGTTGTAGCGACGAGTCGCCATCGCCTGCAGGTTGTAGTTGCCGAATTCGCCCTTGAAGCGGATGCCGTAGTTGACGTGCTTGTAGCCTTCGTCCTGCCAGTAGCGGTCATGCAGGTAGAACTGCGACGGCACCACGTTGTACGAGGTGTTGACGCTGTTCAGCACCGTCGGAATGAACTGCTGGGCGAAGAAATCAGCACTGACGGTGTCGGTGATCTGGCTGGTGATGCGAATGCCAGGGGCCGAAGCGCGGGCGTCGGCGTATTCCTCGAGCGCGCGATTGAGGATCAGGTGGCGACGAAGGTCGAGACCGTTGGCCGTGTCCATGATGCGGAAGAACAGCAGCTGACCCCAGGCGACGGTCTGGTTGCCGACGCGCACCGTGGTGTTGCCGCTGTTCCACTGCAGGAAGAAGGCCGGCAGATCGACCATGTAGTTGCGGCCGGAACGCTCGAAGAACAGCGGGTTCTTCTTGCCGTCGACGGCATAGCCGAGCTTGTCCGACTTGCCCTGGAACTGACGGTCCGGCGTGCTGCCGCCATCGAAGCCGCCGTTGAGATCGTCGAAGCCGCTGGCATCCCATTCCAGATAGCCGAGGTTGTCCGGATCGTAGGTCGCACGCAGACGCGTGATCAGCGACCAGTCACCCCAGGCCAGCGTCGGCGTCAGTTCGAAGCGCAGCAGGTGATAGTTCAGCAGCTGATTCTTCAGCGGCACATAGCGGGTAACGGTGTCGTTGACACCCACCTGATTGCTGACGCCGCGTGTCGGCGGCAGCACACCAATACCGGACAGTGGAATGATGCCGGCCGGGCCGATCAGCGCGTCGGTCGGCTGCAGCGGAACCGCGTAGTTCAGCGCCGGGTTGCCGGGCTCGCGCCGGATCGGCACGCCGTTGGCAAGATCGCCGAACTGGTTGACCTGCTGAACGCGGTCGTCGGTGCTGAACGCCACGTCGAAGCGGATGAAGCCGTTGTACGAGAAATCGGCACCGAGAAACTTCGAGCCTGCTCCGCCAGCGGCCTGCACGCCGCCGCTCGCGAAAGCGGCGATGCCGGCCGCGATCAATGCGCAATACTTCGTGTTGCAAACCTTCATGTTGTTATCCCCCGCTGAGTTTCCCGATCGCCCTGCCGATCGCACACTCGCATTGCGAGCGGTCGTCGGCCTTTTCGCAGTGACGTCAACCGTTGATTCGGATGATTCGTCCCGCGTGTCCCACGGCCATCACCTGCCCCGTGTTCTTTTCTGTACGTACCGCCTGATACCAGTCCGTCGTGGTGTCGCCTTCTTCAATGAACTTCCAGTTGATGCCGCCATTGCTGCTGGCAGCCATCACGCGCATGCCGGTGATGACAACCCGCCCACCGGGTGCCACGGCAACGCCCAGAAAATTCGATGTGGTATTGGCCTTGTTACGGAACCAGCGCGCGCCGTTGTCAGTCGAGATCAGAATCTCGCCCGCCTGTCCGACCGCGTAGCTGTTGCCGTTGGCCTGCTCAGGGATATGGATCGCGAAAATCGTCGGCGTGCCGCCGGTAACCGGATTCAGCACACGCCAGGTCTCGGAGCCTGGTTCACGACGCAGGATCAAGCCGAATTCGCCAGCGACGGTAATTGCACCGGCTTCCGAAACATAGACTGCATAGACCGTCGGCTCACCGGTGCCCGGTACGTTGGCATCCGCGTAGTCGGCCCAGTTCGGCGCAATGCTCGCCCAGGTTTCGCCGCCGTCATTTGAGCCGAGCAGCAGACCGAATTCACCGCCCGCAGCGGCAATGCCGCTGGTGTTGACGCTGACCGACAGGAACCGTGCTTCAGTGCCGGCGTCGATCTTCTTCCAGGTGGCGGGAGCCGACTCGACGATGACCGTACCGAGCTGACCAACCGCAATCGTATGCGTACCGCGACGGGCAACCGCCAGCAGCGCGAGATCGGTCGCGTCCTGCTTTTCCGGTGCCCAGGTCTCACCGCCATCTTTGGAGGTGAGCACCGAACCATTGATACCGACGGCAACGCCGGTACCTGCATCGAAACTGAGGCCAAACAAGGCCGAGTGAGGAATACCTGAAGCCTTGACGCTGATGACGCCGCCTTCCTTCCCCTGCTCTGCAGCCACGCTGACCACAGCGACCGCGCTGACCGCAGCGGCGCAAAGAGCACCGATGATTTTTGCCTTCAAGACACTCTCCTAAGCTCTCCGGCCAGCCGCAGCCGACCGGAGAGTGCAATCCCCTTACCGAAAGATCAGACCGTACCCAGTCGCGCGATGGCCGACTGGGTGCAGAACTTCTCGTACACGGACTTTTCGTACGGGTTGTAGTAGTTGCTCGAGTAGCCGCCGGAAATCTGCTTCACGTGGTTCAGCAGCGACATGCGGTTCGACTGGATGTCATGGATGTGCACCGAAGTCCACGTCCAGACCGGGTGGCCGGTTTCATCCTTGTTGACGAACTTGCCCTGCACCTGCGGACCGAATGCCGGATCCACCTGCTTCCAGATGGCGCCACGACGATCGTAGGTGATGTACGCAATCACCATCGCGTTGCGGACGTCGACCCAGATCTTCTTCTTGCCGACTGGCGCACGCGGGTAACCCGTCGGCTCCGATTCGATGACGACGCATTCCGGCACCAGTTCCATGGTGTAGTCCATGAACGTCTGGCCCTTCTGGCCGCCATGACGGCTGGAGTTTTCCCAGTTCGGGTGCTCTTCGCCACGGAAGTTGCCGCCGAGGGCTGCGAGATGTGGTTCGCGACCGACGATCTTGGTGTTGCCCCAGGTGCGCATCGGATCACCAGCTGCCCAGGCGTCGGACAGGAACAGGGTGATGCCCGGAACCAGGGGTTCGAAGCGCTGGTTCGCCGGGAACTGACGAACGCGACGAAACTGCGGCAGGTAGCCGTAGATTTCCGGAAACTTGCGCTGGTCGTAGTACCACGGCACCAGGAACGAGGCACCGGCCTGCTCCTGCGGCGACGTGAAGAACACCGACTGGTAACGCAGCATGTCCTTCTTGCCCTGGAAGTACTTTTCCTTGCCGACGCGGGCTGCGGTGTTCAGCTCGGTCCAGAAGAAGTCGTACGTATAGGCGGGCGAGCCGTCCGGGTTGACGTCGAAGTCACGCACGGCGTACTGCGACAGGTCGTGGCGACCCCAGCTCAGGGTCAGGTTGGCGATGCCTTCGTCGCCGGTCTTGATGTCCGGGAACGGGTTGCCGCCGATCCACGGCTCGCCAGTCGCCGCTTCCACGACGTTGCCGGTCGCATCGAACTTGGCCTTGCCGTAATTCTTCAGCGTGGCTTCCATGTAGGCGTGCGGGAACAGCTCCGTCATGTTCTTGGTGGGAGCACGGATCTTGACCTTGCGGCCATGCTTCGAGATCTGTTCGAAGAAGATCGGATCAAGCAGATGCTTGACGTACTCGACGTTGGCGGCAGTGATCGTATCGCCAACCTTGACCTTGCCCTTGGTGTTGACTTCGATGGAAGTCACTTCATCTGGGTAAGCCTTGGAGACTTCGCCAGTGGCGGCGATCGTCGGCCAAACCGGAGCCAGAACACCGCCGCCGAGACCGGCAGCAACGTTCTGCATCATTTTCCGGCGCGAGAAATCGAAATCGTATTTCCTGATGCGCATCATTTATCTCCTAACAAATGGTTGCAACTCTGGATGGCGAGAACGCCTGATCGTTATTTTTTGCAGGCACGAAACATCGAACGCGTGCCATCAGCCGTCCCCGAACTTAGGTACGGCTCATTACTAGTATTTGGACGCGACTCATCGAATTTGCGGCAATGCAGCAGAAATGGAGTTCTCGAATGGAGTCACTCGGGGTTGCCCGGGACTGGCCTATCTGTAGGTCTGGATTCAAGACCCGCTCATTCGGAATCATCTGCTTGCTTTCTCCGTGCGCACTTGCAACCACTTGGTCTTCGCTGCGCCGACCTTGTCATCCGTCATTCGCATGCTGATGGCACTGAGTGCCTACCGTTCCTTGGTCCGGTCCGATGCTTCCGGAATCAGGGCAGACCGCATTGCTACATGTCTTCCTGCTGACACGTTTCAGGTGTCACCGTAATCGTATGGTGCCATATTAACTTTGATTTGCAAGCGCTCTTGCCGAAAAGTTTTCAGCCCTCCCGACCAGCGGCTGCAGTCGGAAAACTGTTGTTCGACATGCTGCAGTGCAACGTGAACGCTTGGGCACCTCAGGGCCGTAATCCTGCACAGAACCGAGGTTTCACCGCAACTACCGATGACTCGCCCTACGTGCGAACAGCCTGCAGCAGCCCCGCCGTCTCACCTGGAGAACGACGGGGCCAGCGGCTGATCAGCTCGTCTGCAGCGCGACGCTGAAGTTGGCTTCCGTCACTGCACGCAGCTCGTCCAGTGTCACGCCGGGCGCCATCTCGGTGAGCACCGCACCGCCGCCGCGACGATCGATCTCGAATACCGCGAGATCGGTGATCAGCAGATCGACCACGCCCTTGCCGGTCAGTGGCAGCGAGCAGGCCTGCTTGAACTTGGCATCGCCACCCTTCTCGCGATGGTCCATGACCACGACCACGCGCGGCACGCCAGCGACCAGATCCATCGCGCCGCCCATGCCCTTGATCATCTTGCCGGGCACCATCCAGTTGGCGAGATCACCAGTGGCCGAGACCTGCATGCCGCCGAGGATCGACAGCTGGATGTGGCCGCCGCGGATCATGCCGAACGAGTCTGCGCTCGAGAAATAGCTGGTCTGAGCCAGTTCGGTGATGGTCTGTTTGCCGGCGTTTATGAGGTCGGCGTCCTGCTCGCCCTCGAACGGGAACGGGCCCATGCCGAGCATGCCGTTCTCGCTCTGCAGGGTGACCTCCATGCCGTCGGGAATCATGTTGGCGACCAGGGTCGGAATGCCGATGCCGAGGTTCACGTAGAAGCCGTCACGCAGTTCCTTCGCGGCGCGCGCGGCCATCTCATCGCGGGTCCAGGCCATTACTTGTTCTCCCCAGTTGACGAACCGGCAGCAGGGCGCGGCCGCGTGGTGACGCGCTCGATGTGCTTGACGTAGTTGGTGCCCAGCACCAGGCGCTGGACGAAGATGCCCGGCGTGTGGATCTGGTTCGGATCGAGTTCGCCCGGCTGGACGATTTCCTCGACCTCGGCAATGGTGATGCGGCCGGCCGTGGCGATCATCGGATTGAAGTTGCGCGCGGTCTTGCGGTAGACGAGGTTGCCCTCGGTATCCGCCTTCCAGGCCTTGACCAGCGCGATGTCGGCAGTCAGCCCGGTTTCCATCACGTACCAATCCAGCTTGCCGTCGGTGCCGATCATCTCGCGCGTTTCCTTGCCTTCGGCGACCTTGGTGCCGTAGCCGGTACGCGTGTAGAACGCCGGGATGCCGGCGCCGCCCGCGCGGATGCGCTCGGCCAGGGTGCCCTGCGG
>NZ_CAISIQ010000037.1 GCF_903885465.1 uncultured Nevskia sp. | reverse complement strand
GCCTTAGATGCCTGCATCGCTGTGAATCACAGGAAGCTGCCGTTCGCGGCAGCTTCCTGCGCATCGTCTATCCGAGGACAATCGGCACATGTCCTCGCTCAACTCCCTGCTCCCGATCGCCCTGGTGATCATCATGCTCGGCCTCGGTCTGTCGCTGACCGGTGCCGATTTCCGTCGCGTCCTCGAACAGCCGCGCAGTGTCGTCGTGGCGCTGCTGTGCCAGGTGCTGCTCTTGCCTGCAGTTTGTTTCGGTCTCGCCGTGGGCTTCGGCCTGATGCCGGAACTGGCGGTGGGGCTGATGCTGCTCGCGGCTTCGCCCGGCGGGCCGATCGCCAACATCTTTTCCCATCTGTCGAAGGGGGATGTGGCGCTGAACATCACGCTGACGGCGGTGAACTCACTGCTTTCGCTGTTCACCTTGCCGCTGGTGGTGAATCTGTCGCTGGCGTACTTCATGGGCGAAGGCCGCGACGTGCCGCTGCAGTTCGCCAAGATCATCCAGGTGTTCCTGTTCGTCCTGGTGCCGGTCGTGGTCGGCATGGGCGTGCGGCGGCGCCGGCCGGTGCTGGCGCAGCAGCTGGACCGGCCGGTGCGCCTGTTGTCGATCGTGGTGCTGGCCTTGATGTTCGCGCTGGTGTTCGTCACCGCGCGCGTGGCGCTGATGGCCAATCTGACCACCGTTGGCTCGGCGGTGCTGGTCTTCAACGTGCTGAGTCTGGCGGTGGGCTATGCGGTGGCGATGATGGTGAAGCTGAAGAAGCCGCAGGCGATCTCGATCGCGCTCGAGGTGGGCATCCACAACGCGGCGCTGGCGATCACCATTGCACTGTCGCCACAGCTGCTCGGCAATCCGACGATGGGAATCCCGCCGATGATCTACGGCCTGACCATGGTGGTGACGGCGCTAGGCTTCGGCCTGCTGGTCAACCGGCGCCCGCGAGTAGTTTCTTAACCCGGCGGCGGCAGTGTCGCGGGTGGCGGTGTTGCCGGTCCGGCCACGATCAGCAGCGCATCGATCTCGGCGAGATCGGTTTCCGCCAACCGGCCAGCCTGGCGCTTCAGGCTCAGCACGCTGATCAGATAGTCGTAACGGGCCTGCGAGTAGCTGCGCTGCGCGGCGTACAGGTTGCGCAGCGCAGTCAGCACATCGACCTCGGTACGGGTGCCAACCTTCAGACCGAGCTGGCTCGACTCCAGCGCCAGCTGGCTGGACTTCATCGCCGCCTGCGTGGCCTGGACGCTGGCGATGCCCGAGATCACGCCCTGGAAAGCGTCGCGGGTCTGGCGTTCGACGGCGCGCTGGGTGCCTTCCTCGCTGGCTTTCGACTGGCTGCCCAGGGCGGCGGCCTGTCGCACCTGCGAAGCGATCTGGCCCCCGGCGTAGATCGGCAGGCTCAAGTTGACGCCGATGCCGCCGCGGGTGGAATCGGCATTGCGTTCGCTGCTGTTGAGGTTCTCGTTGTAGGTCGCGGTCAAGGCCAGGGTCGGGTAGTGGCGGGCGCGCACGGCGCTGACATTGCGGTTGGCGATCTCGGTGCCGAGGCGGGCGATGCGCAGGTCGTAGTTGTCGCTGCGGGTGGCGTCCAGCCAGGGCTCGATGCGCGCCGGCGTCGGTGGTGCCAGCGGCATGTTCTCGGCCAGCGCCTGGCCGGGATCGGCTTCTCGGCCAGTGATTTCTTCCAGTGCGCGCTGGGCGTTGGCAACCCTTCGCTCGGCGGCGATCACCGTGGCGATGCTGGCGTCGAAGGCGGCGCGGGTTTCCTGCACGTCGATGATCGTCGCCAGGCCGACTTCGCGGCGGCGCTCCGCCTGCTGCCACTGGCGTTCCGTGGCGGCCCGTTCGGCGCTGCCGGTGCGCAAGGCATCGTTGGCGGCCAGCACTTCGAAATAGGCCTGGGCCAGCCGCAGGATCAGCGACTGCTGGGCGTTGCGGTAGGTCGCCTCGGCCTGCGCCACGCTGATGTCGGCCTGTTTCAGGCGCTGGAAAGCTTCGAAGCTCCACAGGGTTTGCGACAGCAGCACCTGGGCCTGGTCGGCGGTGTTGTAGAAATCAACCTTGCTGCTGGCGGTGGGGGCAGGATTGGTCGGGTCGGTGATGATCCGGTTGCCGCTGGTGGTGATCTCGTTGTGGCTGCGCTCGTGGCTGCCGGTGGCGGTGAGCCGCGGCAGGAACGCTGACACCGCCTGCGGCTTGGCTTCCACGGCGGCATCGCGCGCGTATTGCGCGGCCAGCAGCGTGCGGTCCTGGTCGAGCGCTTCGTGGTAGCTGTCGAGCAGATCGTTCGCGGTGCAGGGCGCCGCGAGGGCGCCAGCGAGCAGGGCAGGGAGGACAAGCAGTGGGGGGCAGCGCATGAGGCGTCCTGGCAAAAGGTTTCGGCAAATCGATGCCGTTCCTGTTCAGACGTTGGCGGCGGCGGCTCCCCCACCGCTGCACTGCGCGATCGCCGCCGAAGGTGGGGTATGGGGGCGCGGGTGCGTCCCTAGTGGGACGGCCCGATTGAACGGGCATTACCCGCTGTCACCCGCCCGCAGGAGCGTTTCATGTCGCTGTCTCCCCGTTTCGTCCCGGCCGTCGTCGGCCTGCTGCTCGGCGCTTCGCTGGCGATGGCGCCCTCGGCCATTGCGGCACCGACCAAGTTCCATCTGCAGGAAGCGACGATCACCGACATCCAGGCCGCGATCCTGGCCGGCGAGCTGACCACCACCGGCCTCGTCGAGCTGTATCTGAAGCGCATCAAGGCCTACAACGG
>NZ_CAISIQ010000036.1 GCF_903885465.1 uncultured Nevskia sp. | reverse complement strand
TGGCCATCACCGGCGCGCCGGTGAGCTTCTCGCGGCCGGTGACGATCGCGGTATTGCCTTCGATGCGGATGTCGGCACCGAGGCGCAACAGCTCCTGCGCGTGCATGAAGCGGTTCTCGAAGATGGTTTCGCGAATCGTGCCCACGCCTTCGGCGTAGCAGTCCAGCGCCATGAACTGCGCCTGCATGTCGGTGGGGAAGCCGGGGTGCGCCATGGTGTGCAGATTGATCGACGCGGGACGCCGGCCCTGCATGTCGACCTCGATCCAGTCCTCGCCGGTCGACACTCGCGCGCCGGCCTGCTGCAGCTTGACCAGCACCGCGTCGAGCGCATTCGGGTCGGTCTTCACCAGCCGCACCTTGCCGCGGCTGATCGCGGCGGCAACTAGAAAGGTGCCGCCTTCGATGCGATCCGGAATCACCGCGTGGCTGGCGCCATGCAGATTGGCCACGCCCTTGATGACGATGGTGCCGGTGCCGGCGCCGCGGATCTTCGCGCCCATCGCGGTCAGGCAGTTGGCGAGGTCGACGATCTCCGGCTCGCGCGCCGCGTTCTCGAGCACCGTTTCGCCATCGGCGAGTGCCGCAGCCATCAACAGGTTTTCGGTGCCGGTGACGGTGACCGTGTCGAAGTAGATGCGCGCGCCTTTCAGCCGGGCCGCGCGGGCCTTGATGAAGCCGCCTTCGAGTTCGATCTCCGCACCCATGGCCTTCAGGCCCATCAGATGCAGATCGACCGGCCGCGCGCCGATCGCGCAACCGCCGGGCAGCGACACCTCGGCATGGCCGCGCTTGGCGAGCAGCGGGCCGAGCACCAGGATCGACGCGCGCATCGTCTTCACCAGCTCGTACGGCGCGACACAGGTGGTGATGCCGCTGGCATTGGCCGTGAACAGGCCCGGGCCGGGACTGGCGACGGCAACCCCCATCTGCGCGAGCAGCTTCTTGGTGGTGACCACGTCGTGCAGGTCCGGCACGTTAGAAAGATTCAGCTCGCCATCGATCAGCAGGCTGGCGCAAAGGATCGGCAGCGCCGCGTTCTTGGCACCGCTGGCAGCAACTTCGCCGGACAGCGGGCCGTTGCCTTCAATCAGGAATTTGTCCATTCAACTCTCGTGACTCGGTGAAACCGCGCCTCACGCAAAGGCGCAAAGACGCGGAGGAACAGCGAAGCATCAAGACCTTCAAAAGGCTTCTGCTTCTCTTGGCGTCTTTGCGCCTTTGCGTGAGACCGCCGTTGATCCTCGACGGGTTCAGGCTGCGCGCGTCTTCAGCGCCAGCGCATGAATCTCGCGGCCCATCTTCTCGCCGAGCGCGGCGTAGACGGCCTGGTGCTGCTTGACCATGCTCAGGCCGGCGAAGCCGCTCCAGCTGACGTCGGCTTCGAAATGCTGGCCGTCGTCGCCTTTGACTTCGATCACCGCACCCGGCAGGCCGGCATCGAGCAGGGCCTTGATCTGTTCCTTGGTCATCATCGGATTACTTTCTCAGTTTGTAGCCGGTCATCAGCATCCACAGCGCGACCGAGGAGATCGCGATGAAGAAGCCGGAAGTCCAGGCGAGGCTTTGCCAGATCGACACATCCGAGCGGCCGAAGAAGCCGTAGCGGAAGCCATCGATCATGTAGAAGAACGGGTTCAGGTGCGAAGCCTTGAACCATATCGGCGGCAGCGAATGCACCGAATAGAACACGCCGGACAGAAAGCTCAGCGGCGTGATGATGAAGTTCGAGAACGCCGCCAGGTGATCGAACTTCGAGGAGACGATGCCGGCGATGATGCCGAGCACCGCCAGCGAACCGCCGGCGAGCAGGAACATCGCGATCAGCGCGAACGGTTGGGCGATCGGCAGATCGACGAACGGAATCGCCACCACCAGCATCGCGATGGCGACGAGTGCTGCGCGGATCAGGCCAGCGGCGACATGGGCGAAGAAGAACTCCCAGTGGCCGAGCGGCGCCATCAGCAGGAACACCAGGCTGCCCATGATCTTGGCCTGCGCGAGACTCGAAGACGAGTTCGCGAAAGCGTTCTGCAGTACCGTCATCATCACCAGCCCCGGCAGCAGGAACTGGGTGTAGGTGACACCTTCATAGACTTCGGCGCGGCCGCTCATCGCCTGCGCGAAGACCAGCAGATAGAGCAGCGCGGTGACCACCGGCGCCATCACCGTCTGGCCGAGCACGGCCCAGAACCGCATCACCTCTTTCTTCAGCAGCGTGTAGAAGCCGAGTTGGTTGGCGTTCATTTCGAGGCTCCCTGCGCGCTGGACAGCGCCTTGCCGGTCAGCTCGATGAAGATGTCTTCGAGATCCGGATCGCGGGTCGAGACATCGGCGATGCCGATGCCGGCCGAGCGAAGTGCAGCGAAGACGCTGGCGATCGGATGCTTCTCGCGCTCCAGCTTGAGCTCGACGGCGCCCGCCTTTTCCGTGGTCACCAGTTCGCGCAGGCTGGCCGGCAGTTCGGCGCCATCGACCAGCTTCAGGGTCAGGAAGCGGAACGGGTGGCGGTTGAGCAGCGCTTCGGTGGTTTCGATGACCCGCACCACGCCCTTGTCGATGATGGCGATGCGCTCGCACATTTCCTGCGCTTCTTCGAGGTAATGCGTGGTCAGCACCACGGTGGTGCCCTTCTGATGCAGATCGCGCATGAACGCCCACAAGGTGCGGCGCAGATCGACATCGACGCCGGCCGTCGGCTCATCGAGAATCACCACCGGCGGCTTGTGGACCAGGGCCTGGGCGATCAGAACCCGGCGCTTCATGCCGCCCGAGAGCGACCGCATCATCGCCGTGCGCTTGGCCGAAAGATCCAGGCGTTCGAGCATCTCGTCGATCCACGGCCAGACTTCCCTGCCGGCGCCGTAATAGCCGGCCTGGATGCGGAGCATGTCGACGACGTTGAAGAACGGATCGAAGACCAGTTCCTGCGGCACGATGCCGAGCTGCCGGCGCGCGGTGCGCCAGTCGCGCACAGTGTCATGGCCGAGCACGGCGACGCTGCCTTCGTCGGCACGGATCAGGCCGGCAATGATGCTGATCAGGGTCGACTTGCCGGCGCCGTTCGGGCCGAGCAGGCCGAAGAATTCGCCTTGCCGGATGTCGAAACTGAGGCCGTTCAATGCCTTGACGGCACCGTAAGCTTTGCGGACGCCGCTGATCGACAGGGCGGCCGTTGGGGAGGTATTCATGGATGTCGTGATTATATCCCCCGCGCCCGCCGCCACCGGCGGCGCGCCGTGCTTCGACGGCTACACTGCCCCGAACCCTGCAGGAGGCTGCCGTGAGCTACGAGTACAACCCCGCGTCGACCCGCTTCGAATTGCCGAACCCGCATCGGGTCGAGAACCTGTTTCTCGGCGCGGCGTCGGTGATCTGTCTGGTCTGCGCGGTATTCGCCCTGCTCGGCGCCCGCCATTCACTGCAACTGGGCACCAATGGCGCCGCGGTGGCGCCGGTGGTGATTGCCGCCGTGCTGCTGCTGTTCGGCCTGGTGTTCGGCGTCAAGGCGCTGCGCCAGCTGCGCTTCTTCTTCGGCCGCGATCAGCCGGCGGGCCTGGCGCCGCAGCTGCCTAAGGATGTCGAAGGCAGCAGCCCGGACGGTGAAGGCCTGCGCGAAACCATTCGCCAGAACGCGATCAACTACGCGGTGCCGACCGGCGCGATCGACAACCTGCTCTATTCGCTGGTTCGCGATCTGGTGTTCTCGCCGCGCCGCACCCAGTACCTGGCGCGCGCCGAGTTCCACAACGCGCTTGGCCTTGCCTTCCTGCTGCTGTGCTTCGGCGTGTCGATCATCGGCGTCGGCTCAGGTGCGGTGCGCGGCTGGGTCGGCGCGCTGTACTTCGTGCTGGTCAACGCCATCGTGCTGCTGCCGCTGCGCCAGGGCGCGCTCGGCGGCCGCAAGCTGTCGATCCGCGCGATCGTCGCCTTCATCATCGCGGCGATGATCGGCCCGCTGCTGCTCAGCCAGGCGATCGGCAATACCGGCAGGCCGTTCAACGGCGCCGTGCAGTTCGTGCCGGTGACGGTGGCGATCCTGGTCGCGGCGCTGATCGCCGCTTCGCTGCTGCTCAAGGCGGCCGTTGCCCAGGTAGTGCGGCCGAACCAGATCGCGATGGCGCAGCGGCTGCACACGATTTCGATGAACGCGCCGCCGGGGCAGATCTTTCTCGAGTTCGATCGCGAGATGCAGCGCAGCTGGACCGAAACGGTGCCCAACCGCGTCTATCTGCGTAAACCGCCGAAACTCGGCAGCGCACCGGCCGGCAGCTTCGAAGGCCATGCCATCGAAGAAACCCAGCCGCTGCCGAACGACATGGAGCCGCTGAGCCTGGCGCGCTGCCTGTCGCTGGACACCTACCGCTGGCTGCTGATGCTCGACGCCTTCTCGCTGCTGGCCACCGCCAGCGGCGCCGGCATGGCGCTCTATGCGGCGCAGGTGCCGCAGCAATGGGGCGCGATGCTGATCGGTTTGTCGCTGCTGCTGATCGCCCGTTTCGGCTTCGATGGCGGCAATGCGCTGTGGCGGCGTTTCGAGTTCACGTCGCGCATCTACTGGCTGGAAGCCCACGGCAACTACCAGCGTGCGCAGACCTCGATCGGCACCCTGCTGCAGGACCGGATGAAGACCCAGAAGGAGATCGTCAACGTCGAGGACATGAGCCTGCGGCTGTGGGTGGCCGAGGTCGATACGGTCAGCTTCGGGCCGGATACCGAACGCTCGCTGCTGTCGATTCGCGGCCTGCCGGACGAAGCCGAGCGGCTGTCTGCGCATCTCGCCGATTTCGGCGTGCGCCAGGCCTCGATCATCGCGCCAAGCTCGCAGACCGATCTGCAGCGCCTCGCCGTTCTCGACAAGATCAATCCGCCGCAGAACGCTGGTGGCGCGCTGCCGGCCGGCGTGCAACAGGCGCTCGGCGTTGCGCCGGCGCCTGCAGCCAGCGCTACCCGCTTCTGTACCCAGTGCGGCACGCCAGCCAATGCCGATGCCGGCTTCTGCGGCCAATGCGGGACTCGCCTGCCGGCGCTGCCATCAACTTCCTGATCCCTACCTTCCGCCTCCCTTGAGCACTGCCCTCGTCTGGTTCCGACGCGATTTCCGCGTTGCCGACAATCCCGCGCTGATCGCCGCACTCGCTGCCCATGATCAGGTCCTGCCGGTCTACATCCACGCGCCGGACGAAGAAGCGCCGTGGCAGCCGGGTGCGGCCAGCCGCT
>NZ_CAISIQ010000035.1 GCF_903885465.1 uncultured Nevskia sp. | reverse complement strand
GTTGATCGTCGAGACCACCGCCGTCTTCTTGCCGGCCGAACCGAAGGCCTTGATCTTCGACACTTCGCTCTGCCAATCGCTGAAGCCGAACGGCGTGTAGTTGACGATGATGTCTTCGGCCTTCACGCCCTTGGCCTTCAGATAGGCCTCGAGAATCTTGTTGGTGGTGCGCGGATAGACGTAGTCGGTGCCTTCGAGCACCCAGCGCTTCACCTTGAGATCCTTCATCAGATAGTCGACCGCCGGAATCGCCTGCTGATTTGGCGCCGCACCGGTGTAGATCACGTTCCTCGAGGATTCTTCACCCTCGTACTGCACCGGGTAGAAGAGCAGCGAATTGGACTTCTCGAATACCGGCAGCACCGACTTGCGCGACACCGAAGTCCAGCAGCCGAACACGACCGAAACCTTGTCCTTGTCGATCAGCTCGGACGCCTTCTCGGCGAACAGCGGCCAGTTCGACGCCGGATCGACGACCACGGCTTCCAGCTTCTTGCCGAGCACGCCGCCCTTCTTGTTCTGCTCCTCGATCAGCATCAGGACGGTGTCCTTCAGCGTGGTTTCCGAGATCGCCATGGTGCCGGACAGCGAATGCAGCACGCCGACCTTGATGGTGTCGTCGGCAGCCTGGGCGGAAAAGCTCAGCGCTGCGGCGGTTGCCAGCAGTGCCGTCTTGATCAGATTCATCTTCATTGGTTGATCCTCTTGTTGCGTGACGGAGTGACGTTGAGAAATGGAGTGATGAGCGCGTGACGACTAGATCTGAAGCTGGACGCCAACGCCGATCTGGGTGGTGTCCGGCAGGCCGGCATCGAGCTTGCTGTCCTTGTAGAACAGCGAGATGCGGGCATCGAAGGTCTTGATCAGATAGTTGATGTTGAATTCCATCGTCGTCTGCTCGTACTCCGGGCCGAGACCGGTGGAGTCGTTGAAGCGCGCGGCGCCGTACTTGCCGAGGAACTGGACCTTGCCGATGCCGACCTGCTGCGGGAACAGATAGGCAGCGAGGCCGTACCAGCCATTGGAGTCGGTGAAGCTGCCGTCGAAGCCGCCGTAGCCGCCGAGCTTGTCGTAGCGCGCCGCTTCCGCTTCCAGGGTCACGACGCCGCCGTTCGGCAGCTTCTTTTCCATCAGGCCGTCGAGCGTGTAGGCGTGATTGCCGGCCGAGGTCTGACCGGCGAGGCCGACCGACAGCAGATCCTTCGCGCCGTAGTAGGTGCCGTTCAGGTAGTAGCCCGGCTCGGCGTCCCAGAAGTTCAGCTGGACACGGCCGGAAGTCAGCACGGTGCCCTCGCCGAAGGTGCCCGGTGCATCGAACAGGCCGAAGGAAACCTTGGCGATGCCGAAGGTGCCCCAGTAGGCGACGCCGTTCTGGCGGCCCTGGACGATGCCCGGATAGCCGTCCTGCACGCCATCTTCATAGACGTTCCAGTTGCTGGCGTAGAACGGGCCGTAGAGATTGGCGCGGTCGGACGGCGGCAGGAAACGGCCGGCCCAGATGTTGAACTTGTCGCTGAACTCGAAGCGGGCCGCTGCGTCCATCACTTGAAGATTGTTGCTGGCCGACGAGTAATCGGTGTTGAACATGACCTTGATGTTGTCGGTCACCGAACCAC
Source organism: uncultured Nevskia sp. (assembly GCF_903885465.1). Lineage (GTDB taxonomy): Bacteria > Pseudomonadota > Gammaproteobacteria > Nevskiales > Nevskiaceae > Nevskia. Next base: position 20,458 of record NZ_CAISIQ010000035.1, on the reverse strand, counting down.
CGATGTAGACACGAGCGTTGTTGACGTTGAAGTCGTTGACGGTGTCACCGCCGCCACTCGGATTGGTGCTTTCGAACTGGGTACGCAGACCGGCGCCCAGGCTGATCGGCGGCAGCTTCAGATCGGCCGCTTTGACCGGCGCGGTGCAGATCGTCGCTGCTGCGGCGATCGCGCTCACCGCAGTGAGCTTGAGCATCGTGTTGTTCCCCATTCCCTTGTGCTGCCCCTTGTTGTTGGTCGTCGCTTTCATCGTGTAACTCCCCTGGTTAAGTGTTGAACTGGGATTGCCTGTGTCGAATCGCGGACATAGCTCCGCCCTGCCGGGTCGACGTGACCCCGCTCTGCCGCTTGCCCCCACTACTTGCCCTGATCCGGTGCGTCTGCTGCCCTCTTTCGAGAGCCGCGCACCGTGTTGCTGCTGCTCCTTTTCTTGTTGGTCTCTGGTCGTGTCGGTCCTCAGTTCGGCACGACGCCCAAGCGGCTGCGGTTCAACGCGACGGTGGCTGCAGCCGTCCGCGTTTCCACTCCGAGCTTGGTGAAGATGTGTTCGAGATGCTTGTTGACCGTGCGCGGGCTCATTTCCAGCACGCCGGCGATTTCCGGATTGGTCTTGCCGAGCGCCACCCAGTACAGAACCTCGGCTTCACGCGCGGTCAGCGGCAGCAGGCGCATCAGCGCATCCGGCTCCGGCACCGCTTCGTGGCGCTGCACCAGCAGACGGCGCTCGCCGAGCTTCGAGAACGCCAGCCGCTGGCCGTTGCCCTGCAGGCTGAAATTGGGCGAAGCACCTTCGCCGATCGCCAGCCAGCGCAGCAGCGCCTCGGGCAGACGATGGTCGACGCCGCAGACGCCGACCAGCCAGCTGCGCGCGAGAGGTGTGGCCCAGCTGACCCGGCCGACATCGTCGATCGAGACGATCGCATCGCCGGCGGCGTCGGAAGCCGCTTGAGTCTCGGCGACCAACCGCGCATTGCGCAGATGCGAGGCGATGCGGGCGATCACTTCCTGCGGCCGGATCGGCTTGGTGATGTAGTCGATGCCGCCGGCCTGGAAGCCGCGAACGACGTGATCGGTATCGGTGAGCCCGGTCATGAACACGATCGGGATCGGCCGCGTGGCGAGATCGGCCTTGAAGCGGCGGCAGGTCTCGAAGCCGTCGACGCCGGGCATCATCGCGTCGAGCAGGATCAGATCCGGCGGCTGCAGGCGGGCGCTTTCCAGTGCCGCGAGGCCGCTGGTGGCAACGCGGACCCGATAGCCGGCGCCGTCGAGCGCGTCATGGGCCACGGCGAGATTTTCCGCCACGTCGTCGACGATCAGGATCGTGGCCATGGCATTGCTGTTGATCTTCATTTCGCCTCCGCGCCCAGTGCGCGCAGGTAGTCGCTGAGCTGGAAGGCTTTCACCGAGTTGCGCAGGCGTTCGGTCTGCTGGCGATAACGGGTGTCGATACGATCGATCTCGTCGAGCTTGTCGAGAATGCCGCGCACATGGCCGAGCGCCCCGAGATCGCGCAGCGGTTGCACCAGATGCTCGGGCAGTAGCGGCTCGTTGCCGTCGACGCTTGGCGTGCCGGCGATCCAGACCAGATTCAGCGCTTCGCGAATGCGGCCGAGCAGGGTGGTGACGCTGACCGGCTTGAGCAGATCGTCGCGCGGCGCGATGCCGGCGCCGGCATCGCGGCCGGACTCGAAGGCATCGGCCGAGATGACGATGATCGGCAGCTGCGGCTCGCCCCGGCTTTCATGATGAGCGCGCAGCAGGCGCGCGGTTTCCCAGCCATCGATGCCCGGCATGCCGATGTCGAGCAGCACCAGGTCCGGCCGCACGTGCGGCACCATGCGCAGCGCCTCGATGCCGGAAGCTGCTTCGCTGAGTTCGAAGCCGAGCGGTTCCAGCACGTTGAACAGGAAGCGGCGATCGACCGCTTCGTTGTCGACCACCAGAATCTTCCGGCGCGGGCCGGCGTAGCCATTGATCTCCGGCATCGTCGCCGGCAGTGCGGCGCGCGGCTCGCGCACTTCGGGCAGGAACAGGCGGATCTCGAAGCGGCTGCCGGTGCCCAGGGTCGATTCCACGGTCATCTCGCCGCCCATCAGGGAGGTCAGCATCTTGGCAATCGTAAGACCCAGGCCGGTGCCGGTTTCGCCACGCGCCGAGGCCGCGCTGCCGCGCTCGAACGGCTGGAAGATGCGATCGATCTCGTCGGCCGGAATGCCGATGCCGGAGTCGCGCACTTCAAACGTCGCGATATCACCGCGCCAGCGCAGCCGGAAGTTGACGCCGCCGGCTTCGGTGAACTTCACCGCATTGCCGACGATGTTGATCAGGATCTGGCCGAGGCGCTTCTTGTCGGCACGGACCACGGCCGGCACCTTGCCCTGCTCGTCGTACGCGAAGTTGATGCCCTTGTTGCGCGCCTGCAGCCGGAACATGCCGACCGTCTGGTTGAGGAATTCCGGGAAGCGCAGCTCGTCGATCTCCAGCGCCAGCTTGCCGCTTTCGATGCGGGCGATATCGAGCAGACCATCGACCAGGGACAGCAGGTGATCGCCGCTGCGGCGGATCACCGCGACCGCATCGCGGCGATGCACCGGAATCGAGGGATCGTGATCGAGCATTTCGGCATAGCCGAGGATCGAATTCAGCGGCGTGCGCAGCTCGTGGCTGATGCCGGTGACATAGCGGCTCTTGGCCTGATTGGCGCGATCGGCGGCGAGCTTGGCGGCCTGCAGTTCGATGTCGGTCTTGCGATGGGCATCGATCTCGTGCATCAGCAGCGAGGTCTGGCGGTTCGATTCTTCCTGGGCGACGCGCCGGCTTTCACCGTTGAGCACCAGCCACCAGCAGAGCACGGCGGCGATCACCACCAGCACCGCGTACAGCTTCAGAAAACCGGAACCCAGTGCTTCGTGCAAGGCCAGATTGCTGGCCACCAGCAGCGAGGATTCCTGCACCCAGATCAGCGCCAGCGCGCCGGTCAGCACGCCGGTGACGATGGTCAGCAGCAGTAGATAGTGGCCGAGCCGCGAATCCAGCCGCGCCGAGACGACCTTCGGCAGCAGCTTGGCCAGGGTCGCGGCGATCTGCTCGCGCAGGCTTGCGCCGGGCTTGCAGGCGTCATGGCAGCGGGCATCGAGCGAGCAGCACAGCGAGCAGATGTTGCCGCGATAGGCGGGGCACAGCGCCATGTCCTCGCGCTCGTAAACCTTCTCGCAGATCACGCAGCGGTGCTCGGCGGCAGCCTTCAGCGAAGCGTCCGGCTGGCGGGCGAGGTAATAGCGGCCCTTGGTCGCAAAGGCGATCGCCGGAGCGCAGATGAAGGCAGTGACCAGGGCGATGAACGAGGAGAACGCCTGCGCCATCGGCCCGAACACACCGGTGAACGCAGTGATCGACAGTACCGACGCGATCAGCATGCTGCCGACGCCGACCGGGTTGATGTCGTACAGGTGCGCGCGCTTGAACTCGATGCCCGGCGGGCTCAGACCCAGCGGCTTGTTGATGACCAGATCGGCGACGATCGCGCCGACCCAGGCGATGGCGACATTCGAGTAGAGCCCCAGCACCTGCTCCAGCGCCTTGAACACGCCGAGCTGCATCAGGATCAGCGCGATCGCGACATTGAACACCACCCAGACCACCCGGCCCGGATGACTGTGGGTGACACGGGCGAAGAAGTTCGACCAGGCCAGCGAGCCGGCATAGGCGTTCGTGACGTTGATCTTCAGCTGGCTCAGCACCACCAGCAGCGTCATCGCGCCGAGTGCCAAGGCCGGTGAATCGAACACGTAGCCGAAGCCGATGCGGTACATCTCGGTCGGCTCCAGGGCATTGGCCTGCGGTACACCGGCGCGCAGCGCGATGAAGGCGAGGAAGGCGCCGCCGATCAGGCGGATGGCGCCCATGCCGATCCAGCCCGGACCGGCAAAGATCAGCGAAGCCATCCAGCGCTTGCGGTTGTGCTGGGTCTTCTCGGGCAGGAAACGCAGGAAATCCACCTGCTCGCCGATCTGCGTGATCATCGCCATCAGCACGCTGGCCGCCGCACCAAACTGGATCAGCGAGAACGCCGTGCTCCCGCCTGGTGCAGCGAAATCGGGCAGCTCGCGGGCCAGCTCCGGCGCCTTGACCATCACGAAGATGAACGGCAGCACCAGCAGCACCAGCCACAGCGGCTGGGTCCAGGCCTGCAGGCGCGAAATCAGGGTGATGCCGTGGGTCACCAGCGGAATCACCACCAGCGCGCAGATCAGATAGGCCGGCGTCAGCGGAATGCCGAAACAGAGCTTCAGGGCCAGCGCCATGATCGTCGCTTCGAGCGCGAAGAACAGGAAGGTGAACGAGGCATAGATCAGCGAGGTGATCGTCGAGCCGATGTAGCCGAAGCCGGCGCCGCGAGTCAGCAGATCCATGTCGACGCCGTACTTGGCGGCGTACCAGCCGATCGGCAGGCCTGTCAGGAAGATCACCATCGACACCGCGGCGATCGCCCAGACAGTATTGGTGAAGCCGTAGGACACCAGCAGCGAGCCGCCGATCGCTTCCAGCAGCAGGAAGGAAATCGCACCGAACGCGGTATTGGCAACGCGGAACTCGCTCCACTTGCGCGCGGAGCGTGCGGTGAAGCGCAGCGCGTAGTCCTCCAGCGTTTCGTTGGCCACCCAGGTGTTGTAGTCGCGACGGATCTTGATGATCCGTTGCTCCTGCGGTGCTGCACTGGTGGTGGATGACTTGGCGCTCATAGCCCGATTACGGGCGCAAGAAACGAGCCCCGGAAGAGGCAGCTGAGTACGTCAGATGACGTAGCCGGTGGCGCTTCCCCTGCCTGCGACCCGACGAACTGTTGTTCGGACATCGATTTTTCCGGTTTGGCACATGGCTTGCGAGGTCATGTACGCTTACTTGTATACAAAATTATTGGCAGGCGATCGTGGCACTAGACGCAGTAAACGACATCCCGACTTCCCCTCAGCTTTCGGCCGCGAAACTGCACGCCGAATTGCGTGCCGGCGCGTTGAGCATTGTTGCGCTGAGCCAACGCCTGCTGGCTGCGCGTGAAGCCCTGGCCCGTCCCGAAATCTGGATTTCGCAGCCATCCGACGAAGCCTTGCTGGCCGAAGCGGCTCGGCTCGATGCGCTGTTTGCGGCGGAAGGCGCGGCGATTCTCGATCGTCTGCCGCTGTTCGGCTTGCCGTTCGCGGTCAAGGACAATATTGATGTGGCAGGCCATGCCACCACCGCTGCCTGTCCCGCATTCGCCTACACGCCAGAGCGCTCGGCGACTGCCGTCGAACGCCTGCTGGCGGCCGGTGCGCTCTATGTCGGCAAGACCAATCTCGACCAGTTCGCGACCGGCCTGGTCGGCACCCGCTCTCCTTATGGGGCGGTGCGCAATGCAGTCGATCCTGACTATGTATCGGGCGGATCGAGCGCCGGTTCGGCGGTCGCGGTTGCGCTCGGCCTCGCGGTGTTCGCGCTCGGCACCGATACCGCTGGCTCCGGCCGAGTGCCGGCCGGCTTCAATGGCATCGTCGGCCTGAAGCCGAGCATCGGCCTGGTGTCGACGGCTGGCGTCGTGCCAGCCTGTCGCAGCCTCGATTGCGTGTCGGTGTTCGCGAGCAGTGTCGCCGATGCCTGGCAGGTGCTGGCGGTGATCGCCGGGCCGGATGGCGATGATTCGCGCTCGCGCAGCTTGCCGATGGCCGCGCCCTTGCCGCGTGGCGTGTGCATCGGTTTCGATGCGCAGCCGGAATTCTTTGGCGATGCTCAAGCGTCTGCTGCCTATGAAAAGGCGCTGGTGGCGCTGCGCACCGATACCGCGATCGGCCAGATCGATCTCGATCTGAGCCCGCTGACCGCTGCCGCCGAACTCCTTTATCAAGGCCCGTGGATCGCCGAGCGGCGCCTGGCCGTCGGCGACTTGCTGCAGACCCAGCCGGACGCGATCGATCCGGTGGTCCGCAGTGTCATTGCCGATGGCGCGACGTTCAGCGCCGAAGACCTGTTCGCGGCCTCGTATCGCATGGCCGGCTATCGCGCGGCGGCGGTGCGGATGTTCGATGGCATCGACGCGCTGCTGGTGCCGACGGCGCCGACGCATCCGCGCATCGCCGAGGTGCAGGCCGATCCGATCGGCCGCAACAGCCAGCTCGGCTACTACACCAACTTCGTCAATCTGCTCGATCTCGCCGCGATCGCGATTCCGGCGTCGCCGCGGGCCGATGGTCTGCCGTTCGGTCTGACTTTGATTGGCCCGGCCGGCAGCGACCATCGGCTGGCGGTGCTGGCGCTGCGTTTGCAGCAGGCGTTCGGTGATCAGCCGGCCGGCGCGGCGCCGCGTCTTGCGGCCGATCCGCTGCCGTTCGCGGAGCCGACAATTTCGGTTGCCGTGGTCGGCGCGCATCTTGCCGGTCAACCGCTGAACTGGCAGCTGATCGAATGCGGTGCGCGCTGCACCGCGCTGACCCGCACCGCATCGCGCTATCGCCTCTATGCGCTGGCCAACACGACGCCGGCCAAGCCCGGACTGGTGCGGGTCGACGAGGAAGGCGAGGCGATCGAGGTCGAGGTCTGGGAGATGCCGCAGCGGCAGTTCGGCCGGCTGATGGCCCAGGTCGGTGCGCCGCTCGGCATCGGCTCGCTGGAGCTGGCGGACGGCAGCTCGGTCAAGGGTTTCATCTGCGAGCCGATCGCAGTGCGCGGCGCGGTCGACATCACGCATCACGGCGGCTGGCGCCGCTACCTGGCGGCCAATCGGGCCGCCTGAACTCCATCTTCGACAAGGACGTACAGCCATGACTTTCCAGACCGTTGCCGCCGAACCCTACGCCTGGCCCTGGAACGGTGATTTCACGCCGGCCAATACCGCATTGATCGTCATCGACATGCAGACCGACTTCTGCGGCATCGGCGGCTATGTCGACAGCATGGGTTATGACCTGTCGCTGACCCGCGCGCCGATCGCGCCGATCAAGATGCTGCTGACCCGGATGCGCGCGCTCGGTTTCACCATCATCCACACCCGTGAAGGCCATCGGCCGGATCTGTCCGACCTGCCGGCGAACAAGCGCTGGCGCTCGCGGCAGATGGGAGCCGGCATCGGCGATCCCGGCCCCTGCGGCAAGATCCTGGTTCGCGGCGAACCGGGCTGGGACATCATCCCGGAGCTGTATCCGGAACCGGGTGAGATCGTTCTCGACAAGCCGGGCAAGGGCAGCTTCTGCGCCACCGATCTGGAACTGATCCTGCGCACCCAGGGCATCGTCAATATCGTGCTGACCGGCATCACCACCGATGTCTGCGTGCACACGACGATGCGCGAAGGCAATGACCGCGGCTTCGAATGCATCTTGATCGAGGACTGCTGCGGCGCCACCGATCACGGCAATCATCTGGCGGCGCTGAAGATGGTCAAGATGCAGGGCGGCGTGTTCGGTGCGGTGGCCACTTCGTCGGCGTTCCTGGCGGCGCTGGGATAGACGCTCGGTTCAGAGATTCACGCTGGCAGTTCAAGGCTGCCACCGGCATCCTTCCGTTCATGGAACCCGATTCGATCAACCGCCCCGAGGTGCTGGCATCGCTGCGCGCCGCATTCAATGCCTACGAAGCCGCGCTGCTGCGTCACGACGTCGCCGCGCTCGATGCCTTCTTCGATGACGATCCGCAAACGGTGCGCTACGGCGTCGCCGAACTCGGCTACGGCATCGACGCCATCCGCCACTATCGCGCCACGGCAGCGCCGGTCCATCCCGAGCGTAGCCTGCGCAACATCGTGATCCGCAGCTTCGGTCAGGACACGGGCAGCGCCTGCTGCGAATTCCTGGCGCCGGATACCGCGATGATCGGCCGCCAGACCCAGACCTGGGTGCGCATCGCCGGTGCCTGGCGCATCGTTGCGGCGCACGTCAGCCTGCTGAATCCCGAGGCTCTCTTGCCAAGCTAGACTGCGGCCAACCCCGCTTACCCCACCTGCACGAATATGGCGCAGCAGCCCGCCAATCCACTGGCCGAACAGGTCTACATCCGGATCAAGGACGAAATCTTCGATTTCCACTTGCTGCCGGGCGATCGCTTCACCGAAACCGATCTGTCGCTGCGCCTCGGCGTGTCGCGCACGCCGGTCCGCGATGCGCTGTACCGCCTGCGCCGCGAGGGTTATCTGGAAGTGGGTTACCGAAGCGGCTGGAGCGTGGTGCCCTTCGATTTCGAACGCTTCGACGAGCTCTATGATCTGCGCATCATGCTCGAGGAAACGGCAGTCGAACGGCTCTGCCAGGTCGAGGGTGAACAGCCACTCGCTGGCCTGAAGGCCGTCTGGCTGGTGGCCGAAGATCAACGCGAAACCGATTCGCACAAGATGGCCGCGCTCGACGAAGCCTTCCATTGCACCCTGGTGGAAGCCGCCGGCAATCGCGAGATGCTGCGCGTGCACCGCGAGCTGACCGAGAAGATCCGCATCATCCGCCGGCTCGATTTCCTCAAGGACAACCGGATCTCGGCGACCTACGACGAGCACGCGAAAATCCTGCGCCTGATCCTGCGCCGCAAGAGCACCGAGGCCGCGATCCTGCTTCGCTCGCACATCACCCAGAGCAAGAACGAAGTCCGCAAGATCACCCTGCACATGCTCCACGAAGCGCGCGGCGCGATGCAGCGTGGCAGCGAGATGGCGTCGGCCCGATAGCGCGCTGCTCCTGATCGTTTGAATCCCCGGCGCCTTCGTGCGCCAGCCTGCGACGGACCGCACCAGCGTGGAGCGGCCTGCGCACTCATAGGTCGGCCTGCTTGAAAGCCCTCTCCCTTCGGGAGAGGGTTGGGTGAGGGACGGCTCTCATCGAACCGGGCATCTGCCTCGTCTGGCAGCGCCCCTTACCCCCGAACGTATGCGTTCGGCTTCTCCCGGTGGGAGAGGGCTAACTCGCTGATCAGCCTAGGCTTTCAGCCGATTGCAGCGGGCCGGCATTTCATCCCTTCCCCTCATCAAATCACTTGGGCGACGCATCGCGCCGGACTTGGCACGAGCTGTGCTCTAGGAAAAATACAAACTTGCATACAAATAAGAATTCAACATCGGTGATCGATGTTGCCTGGCCTCGGAGGGGAGGCATCTGCTGACAGCGTAGCGTCAGCGGCAGGCGACGCGGAGCCGGTTCATCCATTGAAACCGGACCTCCGGGGAGTACGCGATGCGCGAGAAAATTCGAGCTGGGATTCGGGGAGCAGTAGCAGTACTGGCGGTTGGCTTGCTGGCTTTGGCGTCGCTGACAACCCGGGCGGCCGATGCCGCGCCGGGATCGGCGATCCACGGCTTCGGTGACATGACGTTCAAGAACGACTACATCACGCCGCGCGGTCTGCTGGTGACCAATCAGGGCGTGACCACGCAGATCCTGGGTGGGCTGGTGTTCCTGACGCCGGGCAATACCTCGATCGTCGCTGGCGCCTGGAACGACATCAATTCCGATCCGGCCAAGTACGTCGGCCCGACCAGGACCGGCGCCTGGAACGAGTTCGATTACTTCGTCGGCCTCAACTGGCAGGCCACGCAGAACCTGAAGCTGGGCGTCAGCTACGTGGTTTTCCTGAGCCCGCCGGATGCGTTCCAGACCGAGCACAACATCGAGTTCAGCTTCAACTACAAGGACCCGTATTCGATCAATCCCTACCTGAAGGTGTTCTGGGCGGTCGGCGGTGATTCCACCGTGGTGCTCGGCCGCCGCGGCGATACCTTCGATGTCGAGATCGGTGCGGCGCCGAGCTACACCTTCAAGTCATCCGGCGTGACGATTTCCGCACCGACCTGGATCACTGTCGGCCCGTCGAGCTACTGGTGCGATTCGAATGCCGGCGCGGCGCAGTTCGCGGCGAGCATCAAGGGCCGCGGCTGTGCTGACAGCAATTTCGGCGTGTTCTCCACCGGCCTGAAAGCCTCGATCCCGATCACCGCGATCGGCCCGCAGTACGGGTCGTGGTCGTTCAACACCGGCGTGCAGTACTACAACGTGCTGAATGATTCGCTGGTCGACGCGCAGGCGCTGACGGTCAACTCGCCGAAGGGTTATCGCAACGTGATCGTGCCGTTCGCCGGCTTCGGTTTCGGCTTCTAGCCACGCGCCTGCCCCGACTTTTGCGAGGCGATCGTCCATGAACACCAAAGCCATCGAAATCGCCGCCGAGCCGTATCCGTTTCTGTTCGACCCGGCGGTGTGCGCGCTGCTGATCATCGACATGCAGCGGGATTTCCTCGAGCCCGGCGGCTTCGGCGAAATGCTCGGCAACGATGTTTCGCAGCTACGGCGAACCATCGAGCCGAACCGCCGGCTGCTCGCCGCCTGGCGTGAAGCCGGGCTGCTGGCGATGCATACCCGCGAAGGGCATCGGGCCGATCTGTCCGATCTGCCGCCGTGCAAGAAGATTCGCGGCCGTGCCGCGCAGAGCATCGGCGACCGCGGCCCGATGGGACGGATCCTGATTCGCGGCGAAGCGGGGCAGGACATCATTTCCGAGCTGTATCCGCTGCCCGGCGAGCCGGTGATCGACAAGCCCGGCAAGGGCGCGTTCTGGGCGACGGACCTCCACGCGATCCTGCAGCACCAGGGCATCAAGCAGCTGGTGGTCACCGGCGTCACCACCGAGGTCTGCGTCAACACCACGGTCCGCGAAGCGAACGATCGCGGCTACGACTGCTACGTGCCGGAAGACTGCGTCGGCAGCTACTACCCCGAATTCCAGGATTACGGCCTGCGGATGATCAAGGCGCAGGGCGGCATTTTCGGCTGGGTGGGGCGCTCGGACAGCTTGATCGCGGCATTGAAACCCATCTGATTTCCGAACTGTTTTCAGGGCTCAACAAGCAACACGAGGGCATCGACATGGCAAGCACCGCGACACCATCCAGCTTCAAGCCCGCACTCTGGGTTCCGGGTGACTGGAACGCGTTCTTCGGCTTCGGCACCAACATCCTGGTCAACATGCTCACGCTCACGGCGCTGCTGCGCTATGTGCTGAAGCTGCCGGACGAGCTGATCTTCGGCCGCATCCTGCCGGCCACCGGCCTGATGCTGTTCCTGTCGACGATGTATTACGCCTGGCTCGGTTACGGCCTGGCCAAGAAGGAAGGTCGCAATACGGTCTGTGCACTACCTTCGGGCATCAGCGTGCCGCATATGTTCGTGGTGGTGTTCGTGATCATGCTGCCGATCGCCTCGCTGACCGGCGATCCGATCAAAGGCTGGGAAGCGGGCCTGACCTGGGTGTTCGTGCAGAGCTTCGTGCTGATGGCCGGTGGCTACATCGCGCCGTACATCAAGATGATCACGCCGCGCGCAGCCCTGCTCGGCGCGCTCGCCGGGGTCTCGATCGCTTTCATCTCGATGCGCCCGGCGCTGGAGATGTACACCGATCCGGTGATCGGCATCGTCTGCTTCGCAATCCTGCTGGCCAGCTGGTTCGGCGGCGTGCGCTACTTCAAGGGCTTGCCGGCGGGCTTGATCGCGATCGCCGTCGGCTCGCTGATCGCCTGGGGCGGCCTGGCGTTCGGCTTCAACTTCGGCGGCATGAGTGTGGCCAAGCTCGGTGACTCGTTCGCCAGCTTCGGCTTCTCGGTGCCGTTGCCGGTGTTCGGCCACATCTTCTCCGGCTTCCAGTTCATCGCCGTGATCCTGGTCACCGCGATTCCGTTCGGCATCTACGATCTCGTCGAAGCGATGGACAACGTCGAATCCGCCGAAGCCGGCGGCGACAAGTTCCCGACCACGCGGGTGATCACGGCCGATGGCGTGATCAGCCTGATCGGCTGCTGCCTCGGCAATCCGTTCATCAACGCGGTGTACATCGGCCATCCGGGCTGGAAGGCGATCGGCGGCCGGCTCGGCTATTCGGCGGCGACCGGCGTCATGGTGCTGGTGCTGAGTTGGTTCGGCATCCTGGCCTTGATGAGCGCGATGATTCCGCTGGTGGCGATCTCGCCGATCCTGCTCTATATCGGCATGCTGATCGGCGCCCAGGCCTTCCAGGAAACGCCGCGCAGACACGCGCCGGCGGTGATCATCTCGCTGATTCCGCAGGTCGCCGGCTGGGGCAAGCTGATGATCGACAACGCGCTCGGCGCGGCCGGCACCAACGCGGCAACGGTGGGCCTCGACAAGCTGGCCGGCACCGGCGTGCTCTATCACGGCCTGGAAATCCTCGGCAGCGGCGCAATCCTGACCAGCCTGATCCTCGCCGGCCTCACCGCCTGCATGATCGACCGGACATTTGCCAAGGCCGCGATGTTCTCGCTGGCCGGTGCGGTGATGACCTTCTTCGGCTTCATGCACAGCGAAGCGATCGGCATCGCCAAGACCCCGGCGGTGGCGATCGCCTATCTCGGCGTGGCGGCGATTCTCTACGGCTGCGCGAAATACTCGGGCGTCAAGGCGCGTGAGCCGGAGCCGGTGCATGGCGATGAGGCGGTCGCGCATTGAACCTGCTTGGCTCCTTCCCCCGATTGCGGGGGAAGGAGCTGCTGTTACTCCGGCAGCGCAATCCAGCGCAGCACCGACCCTGCCGGAACGTTCTCATCGCCGGACTCAACCCACACCAGCACATCGGCACGGCCGAGGTTGCTGAGCATGTGCGAATCCTGATACGGCAGCGGGTTCAGACGGGCGACGCCTTGCGCGTCATGACGCAGGCCCATGCGCACCAGTCGGGCGCGTTCCTCGTCGCGTTCGACTTGCAGATCGACCACGCCAGTGGTCCAGCCGAGATCCGGCAGCGGCTCGCCATCCAGACAGGCGAGTACCAGGCGCGCGTGCAGCACCATGCCGATCAGCACCGCGCCGGGGTTGCCAGGTAGCGCCAGCATCACCCGCTGCTGCGTCTTGTCTTCGCGGATGCCGAAGAACATCGGCTTGGCCGGCTTCTGGGCGACTTTCCAGAACACTCTTTGCACGCCGAGTGATTCAGCAGCAGCCGGCAGGAAATCCTTGTCGCCGACTGACGCGCCGCCGGAGGTGATGACCAGATCGGCTTCATCGAACGCTTGCGCGAGTGCGGCGCGAACCGCGGCTGGATCGTCCGGCAGATGCTCGGCGGCCGGTGCGTCATAGCCCCAGCTGCGCAGCAACGCAGCGATCAGCGGGCCATTGGAATCGTGGATCTCGCCCGGCTTCAACGCGCTGCCGGCCGGGCGTACTTCGTCGCCAGTGACGAAGACGCGAATACGTGGCCGGCGATGCACTTGCACGGTCTGCACTTCGGCATTGACCAGCGAAGCGAGCAGGCCGGGTCCGATGCGATGGCCGGCGCCAGCGAGCACGGTGCCTCTGGCAAGTTCCTCGGCCTGCGGGCGAACATTGCGGCCGGCGTTGAATGGCGCGGTGAAGGTCAGTTCACCGTCGAGCAACATGGCGCGCTCCTGGGCAATCATTGCGTCGGCGCCGCGCGGCATCATTGCGCCCGTGAAGATGCGCGCCGCGCTTGCCGGCGGCAGCTCTGGCTGCACGGCTTGGGCGCTGGCAGCGACCTGCAGTGCAATCGGCAGGCGCACCGGATTCGCCGGTGTTGCCGCCGCCACATCGGCCGAGCGCAGCGCATAGCCATCAAGTGCGCTCTGCGCAAAGCGCGGCAGATCGGTTTGTGCGCTTGCAGCCTCGGCAAGCACGGCGCCGAGTGCGTGCAGTGTCGGCACTGTCTCCACCGGCAGCGGACGCAAGCTTCGGCCATAGGCGGCGAGGGCGTCTTCGAGCGGGATCATGGTTCTTGTCCTGATTCAGATGCCGCTGTCTAGGGTATCCGCCAGACGCAATTCTGCGTCCTGCCATTCCTCCGGCGTGTTGGCGCTCCAGGCCCAGCGCGGCCATTCCGGGAACGCGGCGATCGCGGTTGCATGGCGAGCAAACCATTCGCGCGGCGTGCGGCCGCCGGCGGCGAGATAGGCGCGCAGATCATCGAGCAGCGCGCGCGGCACCAGGCAGCACAGCGGCTGCGGGCCGAGGCCGTCGTCGGCGTAGGCGATCATCGCCTTGCTGGATCGGCGGGCGGCGTCGAGGCGTGCGCCGAGATCGTCCGGTAGCAGAGGCGCATCGCCGGGTACGCAGAGCAGATCGTCGGTCGTGCTTGCGGAGAGGCCCGCGGCGAGTCCGGCCAGCGGTCCGCAGAGGGCGTAGGCGCCGTCGTCGACCACCGGCAGACCATAGGCCGCGTACTGCGCGAAATTGCGATTGGCGCTGATCAGAATGTCGCCAGCCTGCGGGGCGATGCGTTCGAGCACGCGCTCGATCAGCAGCCGGCCGGCCAGCGGCTGCAGCGGCTTGTCGACGCCGCCGAGGCGGCTGCCCGCACCGCCGCAGAGCAGCAGTGCGCCGACCATGTCAGGGCGTCAGCACGGTTGGCGTTGCCACCGCATCGGTGGCCGGAAAATCGAGTGTGTAGTGCAGGCCGCGGCTTTCCTTGCGGGCGAGCGCGGAGTCGACGATCAGCTCGGCGACGGTCACCAGATTGCGCAGTTCGATCAGGTGATGGCCGACGCGATAGTGCTGGTAGAACTCGATGATCTCGCGCTTCAGCAGATGCACGCGGTGGCGTGCGCGCAGCAGGCGCTTGGTGGTGCGGACGATGCCGACGTAGTCCCACATGAAGGTGCGCAGTTCCAGCCAGTTGTGGCTGACCACGACGTCTTCATCGGAATCCGAGACCCGAGATTCATCCCAGGGCTTCAGCGGCGGCGGCGCTGCCATCGCCGGCAGTTCGCGGATCAGATCGGCAGCGGCGGCTTCGGCGAACACCAGGCATTCGAGCAGCGAGTTCGAGGCCAGACGGTTGGCGCCGTGCAGGCCGGTGCTGGCGCATTCGCCGGTCGCGTACAGGCCGGCAAGATCGGTGCGGGCATCGAGATCGGTGACGATGCCGCCGCAGGTGAAGTGCGCCGACGGCACCACCGGAATCGGCGAGGTGGTGATGTCCAGGCCGAGCTTCAGGCAGTGGGCGTGGATCGACGGAAAATGCTCGCGCACGAAGCTGGCCGGCTTGTGCGAGATATCGAGCCAGACATGCTTGACGCCGAGGCGCTTCATCTCGTGGTCGATCGCCCGGGCGACGATATCGCGCGGTGCCAGTTCGCCGCGTTCGTCGAAGCGCGGCATGAAGCGTTCGCCGACCGAGCCGTCCGGATTCGGCACGTGCAGGGTGGCGCCTTCGCCTCTGAGCGCTTCGGAGATCAGGAAGGAGCGCGAATCGCCGTGGTAGAGCGTGGTCGGATGGAACTGCATGAATTCCATGTTCGACACCCGGCAGCCGGCCCGCCAGGCCATCGCGATGCCATCGCCGCTGGCGCCGAATGGGTTCGACGAATACAGGTAGACCTGATTGGCGCCGCCGGTGGCGACGATCACCGCTTTCGCCGGCACCGCTTCGATCGCCTTGCTCTTGCGGTCGTAGAGGTAGGCGCCATGGACGCGCTTGGCGGCCTTGTCGACGATCAGGTCGACGGCAACGCTGCGTTCGCGGACGGTGATCAGCGGGTGCGCCTCGGCCAGCGAGGCGAGGGTGGTTTCGACGGCGTGGCCGGTGGCATCGGCGGCATGGACGACCCGGCGATGGCTGTGGCCGCCTTCGCGGGTCAGGTGCAGACGCTGGCCACGGAGTTCGCCGTCGGCATGGGTGAACACCACGCCCTGATCGACCAGCCAGGCGATGCATTCCGGGCCGCGCTCGACGGTGAAACGCACGGCCGCCTCGTCGCACAGGCCGGCGCCGGCGATCAGGGTGTCGCGGACGTGGGCCTCGACGGAATCGTCCTCGTCGAGCACGGCGGAGATGCCGCCCTGGGCCCAGAGCGTCGAGCCGCTGGCCAGCGTGCCCTTCGATACGACGCATACCGCGTGGCCCGCCTCGGCAAGGCGTAACGCGGCGGACAGACCAGCAGCGCCGCTGCCGAGGATCAGCACATCAGTGGCGTTCACGCAGAGAGAGGCCTGGCTTGCTAGAATTTAGTCGTCATACGACCACGACAAGTCGCGGAGTTTAGCCAGATTCTTAGCCAGATTCCCCGAATGCGCGGGTGTGCGGCACCCGTGTCATCCTCCAGCCGCGCATGAGCCCTGACCTTACCGACGAACAACTGGTTGTCCTTGCGCAGCAGGGAGACATGCGCGCGTTCGAAATGCTGGTGCGCAAGTACCAGCACAAGATCGTGCAGCTGGTCAGCCGTCTGGTCGGTGACGGCGACGCCCATGACGTGGCGCAGGAAACCCTGATCAAGGCCTGGCGGGCCTTGAAGGGGTTCCAGGGTAATAGTGCGTTCTATACCTGGCTGTACCGGATCGGCATCAACACGGCGAAGAATCACCTGGTGTCCAGAGGCCGCCGGCCGTCTAATCAGGACATCGATATCGCCGACGCCGAGCTGTACGGCCATACCGAGCAGTTGTCGGACATCGACACGCCGGAATCGCTGCTGCTGTCGGACGAGATCAAGGAAAAGGTTGGCGAGGTAATTGCCAAGCTGCCACCGGATCTGCGTCAGGCGATCGTGCTGCGCGAACTCGAAGGTTTGAGCTACGAAGAAATCGCCGAAGCGATGGATTGCCCGATCGGCACGGTGCGCTCGCGCATCTTCCGGGCACGCGAGGCGATTGATGCGGTGGTCAATCCGTTGATGAACTAATGACGAATTGGCGGTCAGAGCATGTATGGGTCTGCAATGCCGATGTTGTTCAAGAAATTTTGCTGTTTCGTTGCTGGAACTTTTTCGTTCAGCTGTGGTTAATGTCCCAGTCATGGTTGGTAGTCCGAGGCCGGAATGAGCGCAATGTCTGAAGAACTGCTGTCAGCCTTGTTGGATGGTGAGTGCACGCCAGCCGAAGCGGAGGCAGTGCTTGCGGCGATCGAACGATCGCCGGCGCTGAAAGCCCGCTGGAGCCGCATGTGCCTGACCCGGGACGCGCTGGCCGGCGTTGCCGTGGCCAAGCCATCGTTCGACTTCGCAGCCGGCGTCATGGCGGCCATTGCCAGCGAAGCGCAGGCCGAGGCCTCCATCGAAGTTAATCCTCGCGTCGTGCCGCTGCGCCGTCCGGCCGTGGTGGCCCAGCCGGCCCCGGTGGTTCAGCCGCAGCGAGTGGCTGCTCGCCGCCGCTGGCAGCCGATCACCGGTCTGGCCGCTGCCGCGTCGATCGCGGCTGTCGCCCTGATCGGTGGCCGCGCGCTGCTGAATACGCCGGTTGACGATGGCGCGGTGGCATCGGGTGGCTCGGAGGTCACCGCGTCGGTCAATCCGAACATCGTCAAGGTCAGCGCCGACGGCGAGATCAGCGGAGCTGGCGTGCAGGATTCGCGCTGGGCTCAGCTCGACAAGGAAACCGCTCGTCAGCTCAACGACTACCTGCTGGAACACTCGAACTCGCGCGCCGATGCCGGCATGGGCGGTGCGCTCGGTTACGCGCGCCTTGCGGTGCGCACTGCGGACTATCGGCCGGCTGACGGTAGTCGCTGATGCGTCGCCTGCTTCTCTGCGCGGGCGTCGTTTGTGCCAGCACAGCCGCGGCCGCGGAAATCGATCCCGGCGCCCTCCTGGTGCAGTCTGCTGAAGCTTCGCGGACCAGCAACTATCAGGGCGTGGTGATCTATCGCGGCGATGAACGCTTTGAAGTGTTGCGCGTCCATCATCGCTTCCAGGACGACAGCGAGCGCGAGCGCATGGTGTCGCTGACCGGTGAACCCCGGCAGCTGGTGCGCATCGACAATCGCCTGATCTGCATCCTGCCGAAAGGTCGGGCAATGAGCGTCGAGCGGCCGAGTCTGAAAGGCTTTCTCGCTCAGCTGACGCCCGAAAGAGTCGAAAAGCTCAAGGCGTTCTACGAATTCCGCAGCGAAGGCGAGGGTCGCATCGCTGGCCGGTTGTGCGATGGCGTCACCGTGCGGCCGAAAGATCAGTACCGCTACGGTTACGAAGTCTGGACCGATCAGGAAACCCATCTGCCGCTCAAGGTCAGCCTGACCGGGCCGAAGGGGGAAGTGTTGGAACAGGTGATGTTCACCGAAGTGTCGTTCCCGAAATCGATCCCCGATGACGCCTTCGAAACCGAAGTCGACATCCGCAAGTTCACCTTGATCACCCGCAACCTGCCCAAGCTCGATCAACTGCCGGCGCCGAGCCAGCACGGTGATCCGCAGGTGTCGTTCTCGAAACTGCCGCCGGGGTTCACGGTGGTGTCCCACGACGATCGTCCGCTGCCGGGCGGCGCCGGCAATGTCGAACATCTGCTGCTGTCCGACGGCCTGTCGGCGGTATCGGTGTTCTCGACCGTCCAGTCGCGCGAAGAAAAGGTGCTCAGCGGCGTTTCCCACATGGGCCCGGTGCAGGCCTATGGCCGCGTGGTCGGCAGCTTTCACGTCACCATCGTCGGCGAAGTGCCGGGCTCGGCGATCCGCATGATCGGTGACAACCTGCGCGTGCCGCTGCCGGGGCCCGCGAACTCGGGCGTGGTCGCACCGCCTCGTTCCGATGCCGTGTCGAACCAGTCGATCAGCGCGCCTGCCGACCCGCAGCCGATCATCCCGCCGGATCTTGTGCCGGGTGTCAGCCCGCACTGATCTCGCTGCTCGACGAGGCCGATGACCGGCCTTGTTGCTGCGCCGATGCGGCCCATGTTCAACTGCCGCCCTGCAGCTCATCTTCTTATCTGACTGCCTCGCGACCGGCCTGCTGCCGACGTGGCATTTCCCTCCGGGAGTTTCAAGATGCGTATCGTCGCCGGCCCCTCACGCGCCGTGCTGTTCCTGTCCTTGGCTGCTGCCGTCTTGCTGTCGGCCTGTTCTTCCGAGCGCTCCGCCGGCCTGCCGGAACTGGCCGGCCTGGTCGAGAAAGTCAGCCCCTCGGTGGTCAACATCAGCGCCATGCCGGCGGAACCCGAGCAGGTCGCAAGCGGATCCGGCAGCGACGGCCGCCCGGTGCCGGATTGGCTGAAGAAATTCCTCGACGAACACGGCAATCAGGCGCCGGGCAAAGGTGCCGATGGCGCAGCACCCGGCAGTTCGCCGGACGATGGCCGCAGCGATAGCGAAGATTCCGAGGAAGGTCCGGATCTCGGCAGTCCGGATGGCGGCCCGGATGGGGGCTTCGGCGGCGAACAGTCGCTCGGCTCAGGTTTCATCCTGTGGGCCGATGGCTACATCATCACCAACCACCATGTGGTCAAGAACGCCAAGGAAATCGTCGTGCGGCTGTCCGACCGCCGCCAGTTCCCGGCCGAGCTGGTCGGCAGCGACGAGCGCAGCGATCTGGCGCTGCTGAAGATCGATGCCAAGGACCTGCCGGCCGTGAAGCTCGCCGACAGCCGCAAGACCCGGGTCGGCGATTGGGTGCTGGCGATCGGCTCACCGTTCGGCTTCGATTACACGGTGACCGCCGGCATCATTTTGGCGAAGGGCCGCAACCTCGATACCGAGCAATACGTGCCGTTCATCCAGACCGACGCGGCGGTAAATCCGGGCAATTCCGGTGGCCCGCTGTTCAACCTGAAAGGCGAAGTCGTCGGCGTCAATTCGCAGATCTATAGCCAGAACGGCGGTTTCCAGGGCGTGGCCTTCGCGATCCCGATGGACGTTGCAGCCAAGGTCGCCAAATCGCTGAAGGAAACCGGCCGGGTGCGGCGCGGCTGGCTCGGCATCGTCATGCAGGAAGTCGACCGCAACCTCGCCAAGTCCTTCGGCATGGACAAGCCGGGTGGCGCGCTGATTGCCCGCATCCTGCCGGACAGCCCGGCCGAGCAGGCGGGCCTGAAGGCCGGCGACGTGGTCATGAAGTACAACGGCCAGGATGTCATCAGCTACCGCACGCTGAAGCCGCTCGTCGGCAGCAGCCAGCCCGGCGACACGATCACGCTCGACCTGCTGCGCGACCGCAAGCTGATCACGATCAAGGTCGAGGTCGGCACACTGGAAGCCGACGATGCGCCGCCGGCGCCGTCGGGCAAGCCGGCCGGGCCGACCGAGCCGAAGTCGCTGCCGGCCGACCGCCCGCTCGGCGCGACGGTTGTCGCGCTGACCGACGACGAGCGCCGCACGGCGAAGGTCGTCTCCGGCGGCGTGCGCGTCACCGAGGTGCTGCCGGGTCCGGCGCGCGACGCCGGCCTGATCGTCAGCGATGTCGTGCTGTCGATCGCCGGTCAGGAGATTGCCAGCACGGAGCGCTTTGCCGAAGTCGTGGGCCGGCTCACGCCGGGCCAGTCGGTGCCAATGCTTGTGCAGCGGCAGGGCGCGCCGCTGTTTTTGGCACTCTCGGTCCCGGCCAAGACGCCCGCTGCCGCGCCTTGAGCCGTCTGCTGCTGCTGAGCCGGGACGGCTGCTGCCTCTGCGAGACCTTCGTCGAGGCGATGCACGCGGAGTTTCCGCAGCTCGCGGAGGTCGTCGACGTGGCCGATGTCGACAGCCGCCCGGGCTGGCAGGGGCGCTGGGGCCAGCTGATCCCGGTGCT
>NZ_CAISIQ010000034.1 GCF_903885465.1 uncultured Nevskia sp. | reverse complement strand
CGACAGGATCGCCGCTTCGCTGACCCCGGACAGCCCGCGCAGGCGGATCAGCGCCTCGGGGATTTCAGCCTCAGTGAACGCCAGCCGCTCGCGCGTTTCAACCGGCGCGGAGTGATGACTGAGTCCGAGTGTCAATAAGGCCATGGGGTCACAGATGTCTCGTTTGCCTGATTTTCCGGCATGACGCCGGCCGGCACAAGCAAGCGCCGTCACTACCGTCAACAGCCAGCCCCTCGGGAGCACCCCAACTGCGCTTTCGGCGGCAGACAGAGGACGCCCGATCCAGGCGGAGCGCTACAATACGTTCACGATTTCTCCCTGGCCGAACTCTACGTGCAAGCCTCCTGTCCGTCCCTGCAACTCCCGTTGGGCTTTGCAATCTCCGTGCTTGGCGGCTGTCTGCTAAGCCCGGCTCTTCAGGCGGCAGAGTCAGCACCCTCAGCCAGTGCGGCGCATCAACCGGTAGCGCCGTCCCGCGAGGCCCAGGCTCAGTACCACATCCTCGCGGGCGAGGTCGCCGCTGGCCGCAAGCAGCCGCAGGTTGCCGCAGAGGAATTCATCCAGGCGCTCGATTTCGTCAGCGATCCGGCGCTGGCCGCCCGCGCCACGATGCTGGCCCTGAGCGCCAACGATGCCGATCTTGCGCTGACCGGCGCCCGCAAGTGGCTGAAGCTGGAGCCGACCAGCCTCGAAGCGCGCGAAGTGATCCTGCGGCTGGCGCTGCGTGCCGGCCTGGTCGACGATTCCTTCCAGCAGTGCATGGCAATCGTCGCCGATCATCCCGGTGGCCCCGATGATGGCTTCCGCCACGTGGCCCTGCTGCTGTCCCAGGAAGAGGACCACGCCGCGTCGGCGCTGCTGTTGATGGAGCGGCTGGTCGCCACGCAACCGAAACGCAGCGGCGCCTGGCACGCCCAGGGTCTGCTGGCGCTGCGCTTCAATGACATCGACCTGGCCGAACGCTCGGCGCGCGAAGCCATGCGCCTCGAGCCCGGCTCCAAGGAAGCGCCGCTGCTGTTGACCGGCGTGCTCGTGCGCAAGGGTGATTTCACCGAATCCGATCGTCTGCTCGAAAATCAGGTGCGCAACAACCCGATCGAATCCGATCTGCGGCTGGGCTACACGCGGCTGCTGATCGAAGCGAACCAGAAAGGTCGCGCACGCAAGCAGCTGAAAGCCGTGCTGAAGCATGAGGCCGACAATACCGACGCCCAGTACATGCTTGGTCTGCTCGATCTTGATGACGGCAAGCTCGATGAAGCCGAAGTACGCTTCAAGCAGCTGTCGACCGGCAAGGAACGCGGCGTCGACGCCCATTACTACCTCGGCCGCATCGCCGAACGGCGTGAGCAGTTCGAGTCCGCGCTGAAGGAATACACGCTGGTCAGCAGCGGCCAGCAAGTGCTCGACGCCACCATCCGCCGCGCCACGATGCTGGCCCGCCTCGGCCGCCTGCCGGATGCCCGCGCGACGCTCGAACAGTTGCGCGAGCAGTATCCGCAGCTGGCACCGCGTCTGTATGTCATCGAAGGACAGTTGCTGGGTGACGCGGGTGAACTCGACGAAGGCCTGCGCCTGTATTCCGAGGCGCTGAAGCTCTTCGAGAACGATCCGGAACTGCTGTACGCACGTTCGCTGATCAACGAACGCATGCAAAGGCTCGACGATGCCGAATCTGATCTGCGCGCGGTGCTGCTGCGCGAGCCCGCAGATTCCCGCGCATTGAACGCCCTCGGCTTCATGCTGGCCGTGCATGGCACCCGGCTCGATGAAGCCGAACGGCTGATCGTCAAGGCACTGGAACTGACACCGCAGGATCCGTCGGTGATCGACAGCATGGGCTGGCTGCGCTTCCGGCAGGGACGCGCGAGCGAGGCTGTGGCGCTGCTCTCGCGCGCCTATGAAGCGTTCCCGGATCCGGAAGTGGCGGCCCATCTCGGCGAAGCCTTGTGGAGCACCGGTGAACGAGAGCGCGCGCAGCAGGTCTGGAAGAAGGCGCAGGAAACCGCGCCCGACCACCCCGTGCTGCAAGAAACCGTCAAACGACTGATGCCATGAACCCCACCCGATTGCTCACGCAGCGTCTGATCGTCGCTGCGCTGCTTACCCTGTTGCTCAGCGCCTGCGGCGGGCAGCCGATCAAACAGCTGAATACCGATCTCGCCGAACGGAACTGGGGCATCCGCCGCTCGAACATTGCAGCCGTGCAGAGCTTCGGGCTGAAAGGCCGGATTGCCGAATCCGGCATCGCCGGCGGCCGCGGCGATATCGACTGGACACAGAGCGGCGAGCGTATCGATCTGCGCATCTCCGGCCCGCTTGGCGTTGGTGCGCTGGCGATCAGCGGCGATCCGCAAGGTGTCGAGATCCGCAGCAAGAACGGCGTCATCGCCACTCGCGAGCCGGAAAGCTACATGCAGGAACGCCTCGGCTGGAGCGTGCCGCTGGGCATGCTGCGTTACTGGGTGCTCGGCGTACCGTCGCTGACGCGCCACTACGAAGACGCGCCAAAGATCGTCAAGCTCGACGAGATCGGCCGCGCCGAGAATTTCGAGCAGACCGGCTGGAAGGTCGAGTATCTCGAATACCAGGTCGTCAACTCCTTGGCCCTGCCGCGCAAGCTCACGCTGTCGAACGGCAGTCGCAGTTTCCGGCTGGTGATCGACGAATGGTCGGGAACGCCCTAGCCGTCTGATTGCGAATAATCTTGCGCAGACCGCCAAGCCCGCGCATCACGACGCTATAATTCGCGCGCTTTGAGATGTTGGGGCGTCGCCAAGTGGTAAGGCAGGAGGTTTTGATCCTCCCATTCGGTGGTTCGAGTCCATCCGCCCCAGCCACTCAGATTTTGTTAGCGCCAGTTTCAGGGCGCTTACAAAATCGAGTGTCCCCGCGAAGGCGGGGACCCAGTTGCTTAATCGTGCCGGCGTAGCAACCCCGCTGTCCCCTCGTTGCCCCCGGCCCTCTCACCCAGAACCCGAGCCCCGATGTCTGACAGTTCAGCCCAGTTGATGTTGTTCAGCGGCAGTGCCAATCCGGCGCTCGCTCAGGACATCGCGAACTACCTGCACATGCCGCTCGGCAAGATGTCGCTCGGCCGGTTCTCGGACGGCGAAGTGCAGATCGAGATTCTTGAAAACGTTCGCGGCAAGGACGTCTTCGTGATCCAGCCGACGCATGCGCCGACCGACCAGCACATCATGGAACTGCTGATGATGCTCGACGCTTTCAAGCGCGCATCGGCAGGCCGAATCACCGCCGTCGTGCCCTACTTCGGCTACGCCCGCCAGGATCGTCGCCCGCGTTCTGCACGCGTGCCGATCAGCGCCAAGGTGGTGGCCGACATGATCGGAGAATGCGGCGCCCACCGCGTGCTGACCGTCGATCTGCATGCCGACCAGATCCAGGGCTTCTTCGATATTCCGGTCGACAACGTCTACGCCAGCCCAGTGCTGCTCGGCGATATCTGGCGCCAGAAGTACGAGAACCTGATCGTCGTTTCGCCGGATGTCGGCGGCGTGGTCCGCGCCCGTGCGCTGGCCAAGCAGCTCGACGAGGCGGACCTCGCGATCATCGACAAGCGCCGTCCGCGCGCCAATGAATCGCAGGTGATGAACATCATCGGCGACGTCTCCGGAAAAACCTGCGTGCTGATCGACGATCTCGTCGACACCGCTGGCACGCTCGGCAAGGCCGCTGCGGCTCTGAAGGAGCATGGCGCGATCAAGGTCGTCGCCTATGTGACCCACCCGGTGCTGTCCGGACCGGCGATCTCGAACATCCAGAATTCCCAGCTCGACGTGATGGTCTGCACCGACACCATCGTGCTGTCGAAGGAAGCGAAGGCTTGCCCGAAGATCCGTCAGCTGTCGATCGCCGGCCTGCTCGCGGAAACCATCCGCCGAGTCAGCGCCGAGGAATCGGTCAGCTCGCTGTACGTCGACTGATCCGATGGCTTCGCCGGTCAAACTCTTCGCGGCACTGTCCCGGCTGCCGCTGGGGCGCGAACTGTTTACTCGTGGGGTCTGCCGTACCGCGCCGTACTTCGGCAGCATCCGGCCGCTGGTGACCGATCTCAGGCTCGGCCGCTGTGAAGCTTCCTTGCGCAAGCGGCGCGCGGTGCAGAACCACATCGGCACCGTGCACGCGATCGCGATGTGCAATCTCTGCGAACTGGTCGGCGGCCTGCTGATTGAAGCGACCTTGCCGAAGGCGCTGCGCTGGATTCCGAAAGGCATGACCGTGCGCTATCTGAAGAAGGCAGCGACCGATCTGCACGCGGTACTCGAATGGACGCCCGCGTTCGCCGACGATTTTCGCGGCGATGTCGTGCTGCCGGTGCAGGTGCTGGACAGCGCCGGCATCGTAGTCATGGAAGCCGATATCACCATGTACGTGTCGCCACGACGCTGAGCCTGACCGAAGTGCAGCATTTTCGGCCTCGCAACCAGGCTTGAAAATCGGCCGGACGCTACGGCAAGCTTCATTACCGAATGACGACGCGATAGGGGCTGGGGCATGATGGCTCATTGCCCGCTGACTATTCCGGAGTTGCTTGTGACCCAGCCTCAGAACCCGCTGATCCTGACCGACATCAAGGATCGCGTGATGACCATCCGCCTGAATCGCGCCGACAAGAAGAACGCGCTGACTCAGGACATGTATCTGGCGATGGGAGCCGCCGTCAACGAAGCCGCCGCGAACCCGGAAGTCCGGGTCGTGCTGTTCACCGGCACCGGCAATTCCTTCTGCGCCGGCAATGATCTGCAGGACTTCCTGAAGCTCGACCACAACACGCCGAAAGACGAGAACCCGGTGCTGCGCTTCATGCATGCGCTGGCCGCACTGCCGAAGCCGGTGGTCGCCGCCGTCAATGGTCCGGCGGTCGGTATCGGCGCGACGATGCTGCTGCACTGCGACCTGGTCTACGCCGGCGCCGGTGCCCGTCTCCAGTTTCCGTTCGTCAACATCGGCATCTGCGCCGAGTTCGCGTCGACCTATCTGCTGCCGCGGATGATCGGCCATGTGAAGGCTGCGGAAATGCTGCTGCTCGGCGAGCCGTTCACCGCCGCGGTGGCTGAAGCCAGCGGCCTGGTCAATGCCGTGCTGCCGGAAGACGAAGTCGAAGCCCATGCGCTGGCCCGCGCGCTGAAGCTCGCCGCCCAGCCGCCGAACGCGCTGCGGGTGACCAAGATGCTGATGAAGCGCTGGTCCGACGGGCTGATCCAGGAAGCGATTCCGCTCGAAGCCGACCACTTCATTCCGATGCTGCGCCAACCGGAAGCGATGGAAGCGATGACTGCGTTCATCGCCAAGCGCAAGCCGGATTTCTCCAAGTTCAACTGAACGGCCGAGGACGAAAGCCTTGTCCTCACTGCCTCGCGATAACAAGCGCGAACACAACAAGCAGGCGAACCGCGCCACGCTGATCGAGGCGGCGCGGATCTGCTTTCTGCAGATGGGCTTCGATGCCGTCACGGTGCGCGACATCGTCCGCGAAAGCGGGCTGGCACCGGGCACCTTCTACAACTACTTCCCGGACAAGGAAGCGCTGTTCAAGGAAGTGCTCGATGAGCGCATGGGCGAGATCACCCGGCGCATGCACGCCATGCGTGCCGAAGCCGCGACCTTGAGCGACTTTCTGTACGGCGCCTTCCAGACCTTGTTCGAGAAGATCGTCGAGGAGCCCTGCTTCTTCGAACTGATCCTGCGCAACGAATACGCGGTGCGCAGCCTGTTCAAGGAAACCGTGGTTGGTATTCCGATGCAGCAGCTGAAGGGCGACCTCAACGATGCAATGGCGCGCGGCCTGTTCCCGGACCTCGACGTCGATCTGCTGGCTGCCGCGCTTTACGGCATGGCCTTCGAGATCGGCCGTGTGCTCTGCGAGCAAGGCGGCCGCGATCCCGACCAGGCCGCCCGCTTTGCGACTCGCATGCTGGTTGAAGGCATCCAGACCTTCGGCCTGAGCGGGACGCGCGCCAAGCTCGGCCGCGGCATTGCGCCTGGCATGACGGTGATACAGACCTGATGTATCGGCAACGATGACGGACACAAAAAAGGCCGGGGATCACCCGGCCTTTTTATTTTATCAGCCGAGACTCAATGCAGGCGTTCGATGATCGTCGCCACGCCCTGGCCCATGCCGATGCACATCGTCGCCAGACCGTAGCGGCCGCCCTGCTCGTGGAGCACATGGGCCAGCGCGCCGGTGATGCGCGCACCGGAGCAACCCAGCGGATGGCCGAGCGCGATCGCCCCGCCCTTCAGATTGACGCGGTCCATGCGGTCGAGAATCTTCAGCTCGGTCATCACCGACAGCGCCTGCGCGGCGAAGGCTTCGTTGAGCTCGAAGTAGTCGATGTCGGCCAGGGTCAGACCAGCACGCTTCAGCGCCTTCAAGGTCGCTGGTACCGGGCCGCGGCCCATGGTCGACGGATCGCAGCCGGCGCTCGCCATCGACACGATGCGGGCCATCGGCTTCAGACCCAAGGCCTTGGCCTTGTCGGCCGTCATCACCAGCACGGCCGACGCGCCATCGGAAAGTGCCGAGCTGTTGCCAGCGGTGACCGAGCCCTTCGGATTGAAAGCCGGCTTCAGCTTGCCGAGGTCCTCGATGTTGGCGTTGCCACGGACGACTTCATCGAAGTCGACGAGGATCGGCAGACCATCGGCATCATGTCCGGCAACCGGGACCATCTCGTTCTTGAAGCCGCCGTTCTTCTGCGCGGCCGCCGCCTTCTGATGCGAGGCGAGCGCGAACTCGTCCTGCTTCAGACGGCTGAGCTGGAACGCCGTCGCCAGCATTTCGGCAGTCAGACCCATCATCGCCGCCGCTTTCGCGGTGGTGACCGACAGTTCCGGGTTGCCATCGAAGTTGTAATCCATCGGCACGTGGCCCATGTGCTCCACGCCGCCGCAGATGAAGATCTCACCGGCACCGGCCTGGATCGCGCCGACTGCCGAGTGGATGGCGGTCATCGACGAACCGCAGAGACGGTTAACGGTCTGGCCCGAGACTTCGATCGGTAGGCCGGCGAGCAGCGAAGCCTGGCGGGCGATGTTGAAGCCCTGCTCCTTGGTCTGCTGCACGCAGCCCCAGATCACGTCTTCGATTTCCTTCGGGTTGACAGCCGGATTGCGCTTCATCAGCGCCTTGATCAGTTCGGCGGACAGGTTTTCGGCGCGGACATTACGGAACACGCCGGCGCGCGAGCGGCCCATCGGGGTGCGGACGGCATCAACGATGACGACATCGGTCATTGGGATTCTCCTGTGTGTACATCCTGTACAAGACCGCGCCATCCCTGGCGCGGACTATTCAAAAAAGATGGCGTGGATTACTTGGGGTAGTACAGCTGGCCGGCGACGGCCATGGCCTTCATCGTTGCGGTCGGTTCGTAGAGCTTGCCGAGCGAGGCGTACTTCGCGCACTTCTCGACCAGATTGGCGAGGCCGATGGAATCGGCGTACTTCAGCGCGCCGCCGAGATGCGGCGGGAAGCCAACGCCCATGATCAAGCCCATGTCGGCCTCGTTCGCGGTGTCGACAATCTTCTCTTCGAGGCAGCGAGCGGTCTCGATGATCATCGGAATCATCAGGCGCTCCATGATTTCCTCGTCACCGAAATCCTTGGTGCCGTTCAGCTGCACCTGGGCGATCAGCTCGTAGGTGTCGGCGACGACAACCTTCTTCGGCTTGCCCTTCGGATCGGTTTCGTACTTGTAGAAGCCGACGCCGTTCTTCTGGCCATAGCGCTTGGCCTCGTACATCACGTCGAGCGCGGTCTTGAACTCTCGGCCCATGCGGTCCGGGTAGCCTTCGGCCAGCACGTCACCGACATGGTGCGAGGTATCGATGCCGACCACGTCCTGCAGGTAGCTCGGGCCCATCGGCCAGCCGAAGCTTTCCGCCGCCTTGTCCATCTTCTGGTAGTCGGCACCGTCGCGGAGCAGCAGGCTCCAGCCACCGAAATACGGGAACAGGATGCGGTTGACCAGGAAGCCCGGGCAGTTGTTGACGACGATCGGCGTCTTGCCCATCGCGCTGGCGTAGGCAACGATCGTCGCCACCGCTTCTGGCGAAGTCTTCGCACCCTTGATGACCTCGACCAACGGCATCTTGTGCACCGGGTTGAAGAAGTGCATGCCGAGGAAGTTCTCGGGGCGCTTCAGATCGGCGGCCAGCAGGTCGATCGAGATCGACGAGGTATTCGAGGCGATCACGGTGTCGGCGCGGACGATGTTCTCGACATCGGCCAGCACCGCCTTCTTCACCTTCGGGTTCTCGACGACCGCTTCGACGACCACGTCGACGGCACCGAAGTCACCGTAGTTCAGGGTCGGGCGGATCGTCGACAGCACGGCGCCAGCCTTCTCCGGTGTCATCTTCTTGCGGCCGACCTGGGCCGAGAGCAGCTTGTTCGCCTCGTTCATGCCGAGGTCGAGCGCCTTGTCGGCGATGTCCTTCATGATCACCGGCGTGCCGCGCGAAGCGCTCTGGTAAGCGATGCCGCCGCCCATGATGCCGGCGCCGAGCACGGCACCCTGCTTCACCGGACGGGCGATCTTCGAATAGGCCTTGCCCTTCTTCTTCAGCAGTTGGTCGTTCAGGAACAGGCCGATCAGCGAATCGGCAGCCTGGGTTTTGGCCAGCTTGGCGAAGGTGGCGGATTCGATTGCGATGGCGTCATCACGGGTCTTGCCGGCGCCCTTCTGGATCGAGGTTACGGCGGCAACCGGCGCCGGGAAATGTTTGCCAGCCTTGCCGGCGATGAAGCCCTTGGCGGTTTCGAAGACCATTGCGGCTTCGATCGGACCAAGCTTCAGCTTGCCGGTCTTCTGGGCGCGACGCGCCTTCCAGTCAAAAGCGCCACTCTGGGCCAGCGCCAGCAGCTTGAGCGCGGCTTCGCGGGTTTTCTCGGGCGGAACCACGGCGTCGACGGCACGAATCTTCAGTGCCGCATCCGGCTTTGCCGCTTCGCCGCCGGCAATCCATTCGATCGCATTGTCGGCGCCAACCAGGCGCGGAAAGCGCACGGTGCCGGCAAAACCCGGAATGATGCCGAGCTTCACTTCCGGGAAACCGATGCTGGCCTTGGCCGAGATCACGCGGTAGTCGGTGGTCAGCGCCATCTCGAAACCGCCACCGAGGGCGATGCCATTGATCGCGGTGACGCTCGGGAACGGCAGATCCTCGATCGCGGAGAACACCTTGTTGGTCTCGATCGCCCACTTGGCGATCTCTTCTTCCGGCAGCTGGAAGCTCTTGCCGAATTCGGTGATGTCGGCACCGACGATGAATACGTCCTTGCCGCTGGTGACGATCAGGCCCTTCAAGCTTGTGTCAGCGGTGAGCAGGCTCCCCGCTTCCTTCAGTTCGGCGATGGTCGCAGCATCGAACTTGTTGACCGACTCGTTCTGGCGGTCGAACTTCAACTCGGCGACATCGCCGTCGAGCCGCGTGACCTGGATCGATTTGCCTTGATACATGGGGCGTGAGTCCTCTTGGGGGTGGTGCGAAAGCTGCGGCGGGGCCGGATTTAAGGGCCATGCGGTACCGTATGGAAAACGCATTATACGCGTCTTGCCCTGCCGGATTGCCATCGACACCTGGACGCTGAAAGCGACCATCCTCACATCCGGCAATGTTCTTGCAACTACTTGTTTTGACGCTGTTGTCAACGCGCACCTAGAATCAAACCCTCGTTCACCGTACAGGGGGTAACGCGACATGGCTGACAAGAAGACTTTCACCAAGCCCATTAACGATCTGCTCGAGATCGTCCGGCAGTCGCTGGACACGCTCAGCAACGCCAACCAGATCGTTTACGGCGGCGTGCAGAAGCTGGCCGATGCCGAACTGAAGGCGCTGAACGACTATTACAAGGCCGCCATCGCCTCGTTGAAGAAGGCGCAGGGCGACAAGAACATCAAATCCGCTGCCCAGAAGCAGGCCACGCTGCTGCAGGACGCGGTGACCAAACTGATCGACAACGCCCGCGCCTCGCTGGTCGTGGTCTCCGATGCCCGCGCCGAACTCGCGAAGCTGGTCAAGGGTGGCAAGAGCGGCGCGCCGCTGTCGATCGCCCGCCTCGAAAAAGCGATCAAGCCGGCGCAGAAGGCGCTTGCCAAGATCAAGGCCGATGCCCAGAAGGCCGGCAAGACCGCCAGCGCCACGGTCAAGAGCGCCAAGAAGGACATCAAGACCGAAGTCACCAAGGTCGAGAAGTCGTTGAAGGCTGACGTCAAGGCGGCCAAGAAGACGGTCAAAGCGGAAGCCAGCAAGATTGAGAAGACCGTCAAGGCTGACGTCAAGGCGGTCAAGAAGGTCGTCAAGGCTGTCGAGAAGAAGGTCGTCAAGACGGCCAAGTCGGTCGAGAAGACCGTTGAAGATGCCGCCAAGGCCGGTGTCGCCGAAGCCAAGAAGATCGTCAGCCGCGCAGTGCCGACGCCGTCACCGGACTCGCGTGCCAGCCGCGCAACCAGCGCCGCGAAGAAGGTGGTCACTAAAGTCAGCGCAAGCGCCGAGAAGGCTGTCGATGCGGCCAAGGCCGGCGCCGAGTCAGCCTCCGCGAAAGTCAGTGCTGCGGTGAACTCGGCCGTCGACGCGGTCAAGTCGCAGGGTTGATCCGGCGCTGAGCCGCAGCTGATCGCGGCATCCGGCCGCTCCTACGCCAAGCCTGCCGACAGGTCGTCGGCAGGCTTTTTTATTGCTATCGCCTCACCATCGCCGAATGAAACTGAGCATCGCGCAAAGTACCGAACTGTGGCGTCTGCTCGCCGATGCCAGCCGGCTGCGCCTGCTGTTGCTGCTGGAGGCGCATCAGCTATCGGTTGCTGAGCTGACCGAAATCACTGGCCTGGCGCAAAGCCGGGTATCAACTCACCTCGGGCGCTTGAAGCGAGCCGGTCTGGTTCAGGCCGGACGCAGTGGCGGCGGCGCGCTCTATTCCTTGAGCCCCGATCGCGGCCGAGCCTCCGAACTTTGGGCGGTGATGCGCGAACGGCTCGAAGATCCGCAGGCTCAGCTCGATCGGGAACGAGCCAGCGAGGTGGTCCGGGTTCGCAAGCATGGCCAGACCTGGGCGGAATCGGTAGCCGGTCGCATGGAACTGCACTATTCCCCCGGCCGGACCTGGGAAGCGACGGCGCGCGCGCTGATCGGCCTGCTCGATCTTGGCGATGTGCTCGATGTCGCCTCCGGCGACGGCGTGCTGGCCGAGCTGATTGCCGAGCGCGCAAGTAGCGTTGCCTGTGCCGACATCAGCGCGAAGGTGCTCGGCGCCGCCAGACGACGCCTGGGCGACCCGCGCAACGTTGGCTTCACCCAGGCCGACATGAGCCAGCTGCCCTACCGCGACGCCAGCTTCGATCACGTTTTTCTGATGCATGCGCTGACCTACGCGCGCAAGCCCGAAACAGTACTTGCGGAAGCGGCCCGCTGCCTGCGCCCGGGTGGACGCCTGATCGTCGCGACCCTGAGCGCGCATCAGCATGAAGCAGCGATGCAGGCCTACGATCACGTCAACCTTGGAACCACCGCCGAGATGCTCGGCAAATGGCTGGTCACGGTAGGACTCGAGGTCGAACTCTGTCGGGTCACTTCACGCGATCCGCGCCCTCCATATTTTGAAGTGGTGAGTGCATTGGCTCGACGCGCTATGGCCTGAGTTTGGGGGCATCGCGATAGCCGTGAACGCCGAACCCTAGGAGGGTTCTGCATCCCACAATCGTTTGCCACTCTTCTTGACGATGTACTTCAGGCGCTCGGCGTGGGCGACGAGTTCCTCATCACTGGCCCGAATCACCCTCAGCGGCCTGCTCAAATCGGCCGTGAACGCTGCGGCAGTTTCGGCCGCCGTGGCATCGCGCCGGCCACCGGTAGGCTCGCTGATCAGGCCCAAGGCCGCCTGGCCGCCGGTCATCGCCAGATAGACCTCGGCCAGCAGCCGAGCGTCGAGCAGCGCGCCGTGCAGTTCGCGATGCGAATTGTCGATGCCGTAGCGCTTGCACAAGGCGTCGAGACTGGCTTTCTGCCCCGGATGCAATCGCTTGGCCATGCGCACGGTGTCGGTTACCGTACAAAGGCTCGCGATCCGTTCGGGACGACCGGCCCGCTCGAGTTCCTTGTCCATGAAGCCGACGTCGAACGCGGCGTTATGGATCAGCAACTCGGCACCACGCAAAAAATCGATGACCTCGTCGGCCACCTGATGAAAGCGCGGCTTGTCGGCTAGGAAAGCCGTCGTCAAGCCATGAACAGCCAGCGCGCCGGGGTCGCTGTCGCGGTCCGGATTCAGGTACCACCGCTGCTCCGCCGTGAACCGACGGTTGCGCAACTCGATGCAGCCGATCTCGATGACCCGGTGCTCGCGCGCCTCAAGTCCCGTGGTTTCGGTATCAAGCAGGATCTGACGGCTCATGTTTTTTCTGGCTTTTTTCTTGGCGGATGGAGATCATAAAAACGACATTGGAGCTTCAAACTGACGGTCCGAATTAGGTACATTCACAAGCGGACGACAGTACACTCCGTACATTGCCAGCTGCCAAGGTCATGGAGCCGCTGCAATTCAAGCCCACCATGCTCAGGTTGGTTGCGATGACAACGTCATCACGCTGACCGTTATTACAAATCAACTAGATCGAGATCTGCCCAATGCGCGATCGTAAAAATCATTTTAGAACCATCGGCAACTGGCTGGCGCTAGTGCTGTTGGCGTCCCTCGTGTCCGCCTGTGGCGAGAACCAGACCGGAGACGTAACTCCTCCTACAGTCATTGCGACCTCGCCGATCAACACCCAGACCGGCGTACCGGTATCGACCACCGCCGTCACGGCGACGTTCAGCGAGTCGATCAACCCGGCGACGATCAACGGCGCCAGCTTCCTGCTGACTGCTGGTGAAGGGGGCGCTGTCGCTGGTACGGTTTCCTACTCGGGTGTCGTCGCGAGCTACACGCTTGCCGCGCCGCTCGCACCCAACACGACGTATACAGCGACCATCACGACCGCTGTCTTGGATCTCGCTGACAACGCGCTGGCCAGCAATTTCACCTGGCAGTTCACCACCGGTGCGCTCCCCGACACCACGCCACCGCAGGTCAATGCGGTTGACCCGGCCAATGATTCGGCTGATGTACCGAGCAACCGCCGCATCGTGGCGACGTTCAGCGAAGCCATCGACCCTGCCTCGCTCGATGCCAACAGCTTCACGCTGACCGGTCTTGGTGGCGCGCCGGTCGCTGGCACGGCCAGCGTTTCCGGTTCGGTGCTGACCTTCACACCCGGCAATGGAACGACCACTGCCCAGTTGCAGAACAACACGATCTATACGGCCACCTTGGCGGCCGGCATCACCGATCTCTCCGGCAATCCGCTGGGAACCGCGTTCACTTGGACGTTCACCACGGGCGTCATCGACGACACCACGTCGCCGACCGTCGTGCTGACCGACCCGTTTGCGGGCGAAGTCGGCACCCCAGTCAATGCCCAGA
Organism: uncultured Nevskia sp.; assembly: GCF_903885465.1. Classification (GTDB taxonomy): domain Bacteria; phylum Pseudomonadota; class Gammaproteobacteria; order Nevskiales; family Nevskiaceae; genus Nevskia. The sequence continues at coordinate 1,102 of NZ_CAISIQ010000034.1, read as the reverse complement.
TCACGGTCACCTTCAGTGAAGTGATCAATGCGGCCACCCTGACGGCAAGCAGCTTCACGGTGACCGACCCTAGCAACGCGGTGGTCGCTGGCACGATTGCCTACTCCGGCAATTCGGCAACCTTCACGCCGAGCGCGCCGCTGGCAGCGTCGACACTGTTCACGGTGACCGTGTCCAATGCAGTGACCGATCTCGCCGGCAATGCTCTGGTCGGTTCGGTCATCCAGAACCCATACCAGTTCACGACCGGTCTCGCGCCGGATGTGACGCCACCATTCGTCAACCTGACTTCGCCTCCTGCGGCCGCCACGAACGTCTGCATCAATTCGACGATCAACGCTCGCTTCAACGAGACGATTGACGCCAACACGATCAACGCTGCCAGCTTCATCGTGACGGCACCGGGAGGTGCTCAGGTACCGGGCGCCGTGACCTACAACGCCACAACGCGGGTTGCGACCTTCCGTCAGTCCGAGAACTTCATCGCCGATACGGTTTACACGGTGACAGTCACCAATGCAGTGACTGACAGAGCTGGCAACGCGCTGGTCGTTGGTACGGTGCCGAACCCATGGACGTTCAGAGTGGGCCCGACCAACACCGTATGCCAGCTGCCGGTACCGCTCCGCTCCTTGGTCAGCTTCGCGCTGGTGGGCGGAACTGGTGGCCTCAACAACACCGCCGGCCCGACCACCGTCACCGGTGATATCGCCCTCGCACCGAGCACCACTTGTCTGATGTGCGCAGCGCCGGATCTGGTTCTGAACGGCACCATCTACTCCAACGAGGCTGTCGCCAACCAAGCGAAGGCAGATCTGCGCTTGGCCTTCGACGATGCTCATGGTCGCCCCACCGGCGCCACCACCCCGTTGCTTGGCGGGCTGACACTGACACCAGGCGTCTACAGCTCGGCGACGACCATGTCCATTGCCGATGGCACCACGCTGACGCTTGATGCGCTGGGCGACAGCAGCGCGGTCTGGGTTTTCCAGGTCGGCACCGATCTGACTTTCGGCGCGGGCTCGCAGATCGTTCTGGCTAACGGTGCGACCGCCACGAACGTGTTCTGGGTTGTCGACGGCGCGATCACCAGCGGCAGCGG
>NZ_CAISIQ010000033.1 GCF_903885465.1 uncultured Nevskia sp. | reverse complement strand
GGCCTATCGCAGCCCGGCAGGTTTCGGTCTGCGTCTCGATGGCGGCACCTCGTATTCGGGTGCGGTGATCACGCCTTACTACGACTCGCTGCTGGTAAAGGTGACGGCCTGGGCGCCGACCGCACAGGAGGCGATTGCCCGCATGGATCGCGCGTTGCGCGAATTCCGCATTCGCGGCGTTTCGACCAATCTGCAGTTTCTCGAGAACGTCATCCTGCATCCGTTGTTCAAGTCTGGCGACTGCACCACGCGTTTCATCGACACCACGCCGGAACTGTTCCGCTTCACCGCCCGCCGCGATCGCGCCACCAAGGTGTTGCGCTTTATTGGTGATGTCGCGATCAATGGCAATCCGGAAATGAAGGGCCGCAAGGCGCCGGAAGGTGTCATGGCGCTGCCGCTGAAGCCGAAAGTGGATCTGATGACGCCAGTGCCGAAAGGTCTGCGCGATGAACTGAAGACGCGCGGACCGAAGGGTTTCGCCGACTGGATCAAGGCGCAGCCGAACGTGCTGCTGACCGACACGACGATGCGCGACGCGCATCAGAGTCTGTTCGCGACGCGCATGCGCACGCGGGACATGGTCGACATCGCGCCTTATTACGCGCGAATGGTGCCGGGCCTGCTGTCGCTGGAATGCTGGGGCGGTGCCACCTTCGACGTGGCCATGCGCTTTCTGAAGGAAGACCCCTGGCAGCGTCTGGCAATGCTGCGCGCCGCCGTGCCGAACATTCCGTTCCAGATGCTGCTGCGCTCGGCCAATGCGGTGGGCTACACCAACTATCCGGACAATGTCGTCGAATACTTCGTGCAGCAGGCGGCGAAGAATGGAATCGACATCTTCCGCGTGTTCGATTCGCTGAACGCCGTCGACAACATGCGCGTGGCGATGACTGCCGTCATTGCCAGCGGCGCCGTCTGCGAAGGCACGATCTGCTACACCGGCGATCTGTTCGACAGCGCGCGGCCGAAGTACAACCTCAAGTACTACGTCGACATGGCGAAGCAGCTCGAGAAGGCCGGCGCGCACATTCTCGGCATCAAGGACATGGCCGGCATCTGCAAGCCGCGCGCGGCGCGTGAGCTGGTCAAGGCGCTGAAGAACGAGATCGGCCTGCCGATCCACTTCCACACGCATGACACCAGTGGCATCGCTGCCGCTAGCGTGCTGGCTGCGATCGAAGCGGGTTGCGATGCGGTGGATGGCGCCATGGATTCCATGTCCGGGCTCACCTCGCAGCCGAATCTCGGTGCGATTGCCGCGGCGCTGTCCGGTTCCGACCGCGATCCGCGTGTCGACTTCGACGCCATGCAGTCGCTGTCCGATTACTGGGAAGGCGCGCGTCGCTACTACGCGCCGTTCGAGGCCGATATCCGCTCCGGCACCGCCGATGTCTACCGCCACGAGATGCCGGGCGGCCAGTACACCAATCTGCGCGAGCAGGGTCGGGCGCTCGGTCTGGAAGCGCGCTGGCCGGAAGTGTCGCGTGCCTATGCCACGGTGAACCAGTTGTTCGGCGACATCGTCAAGGTCACGCCGACTTCGAAAGTGGTCGGCGACATGGCGCTGTTCATGGTCGGCAACGGCCTGACTGCGGACGACGTCAACAACCCGGATCGCGACATCGATTTCCCGGAATCGGTGGTGTCCTTGTTCAAGGGCGAACTCGGCGTGCCGCCGGATGGCTGGCCGAAGGCACTGCAGACGAAGATCCTCAAAGGCAAGCCACCGCTGGTGGGACGACCGGGCGCTTCGATGCCGCCGGTGGATCTGGTGACCGCCAAGATCGAGGCCGAGAAGCTGGTCGGCGAAGAGTTGAGTGATGCCGATCTCGCGTCCTACCTGATGTACCCGAAGGTATTCCGTGACTTCGCCGAGCATCGCAAGCTGTACGGCGATGTCTCGACCCTACCGACGCCGACCTTCTTCTACGGCCTGAAGGACCAGGAAGAGATCAGCGTCGACATCGACACCGGCAAGACGCTGGTGATCCGCCTGCAAAGCCGTACCGAGTTCGAGGATGAAGGCATCGTCAAGCTGTTCTTCGAGCTGAACGGCCAGTCGCGACTGGTGCGCGTGCCGAAGGCCGGTGCGACCGCGCAGTTCGAGACACCGAAAGCCGACGAAGGCGATACCAGCCACGTCGGTGCGCCGATGCCGGGAATGGTGGTCCGCGTTGCGGTGCAGAAGGGGCAGGTGGTCGCCAAGGGCGAGCCGCTGCTGGCGCTCGAAGCGATGAAGATGGAAACCGTGCTGGGCGCCCCGCGCGACGGCAAGGTCAAGGCCATCCACGTCAAGCCGGGCGCCACGGTGAATACGCGTGACCTGTTGATCGAACTCGAATGAGACTTCTTGATGCCTCAGCGATCCTCGGCCGCACGGTAAACTTGCTTACATGACCTACTCACGCATCGTCGGTACCGGCAGTTATCTGCCGAAGCGCATCGTCACCAATCGCGAACTCGAAGACCGGATCGAGACCAGTGACGACTGGATCGTCAGCCGCACCGGCATCGAGGCGCGCCACGTTGCTGCCGACGACGAACTGACCAGCGATCTGGCGCTGCATGCCGCGCAGGCCGCAATGCTCGCGGCTGGTGTGACCGCCGACGATATCGATCTGATCATCGTCGCGACGACGACGCCGGACATGGTCTTTCCGTCGACGGCCTGTCTGGTGCAAGCCAAGCTCGGGGTGACCAAGGGCGCGGCTTTCGACGTGCAGGCGGTCTGCACCGGCTTCATCTACGGGCTGGCGATCGCCGACAAGCTGGTGGCCTGCGGTCAGCACAAGTGCGCGCTGGTGATCGGCGCTGAAGTGTTTTCGCGGATTCTCGACTGGAACGACCGCCGCACTTGCGTGCTGTTCGGTGACGGTGCCGGTGCGGTAGTGCTGAAGACCTCGGATGCGCCGGGCATCCTGTCCTCGCATCTGCATGCCGATGGCAGCTTCAGCCACATCCTGAAAGTGCCGGGCGGCATCAGCGGTGGCCAGTTGCGCGGCTCGCCGTATCTGGAGATGGACGGCCAGGCGGTCTATCGCGTCGCCGTGAAATCGCTGACCGAATGCGCGCAGGAAGCATTGGAAAAGAACAACCTCAAGGCTTCGGCGCTCGACTGGTATGTGCCGCACCAGGCCAACATCCGCATCATCAACACGCTGGCCGACAAGGTCGGCGTGCCGAAGCACAAGGTAGTCATCACCGTGGCCCAGCAGGGCAATACCTCGGCGGCCTCGGTGCCGCTGGCGCTGGACGCGGCGGTCAAGGACGGCCGCATCAAGCCCGCCGATCTGGTGATGCTGCAGGGCGTTGGCGGCGGCATGACCTGGGGTACGGTGCTGCTGCGCTGGTAAGCGCGAATCCGGCTGCCGGATTCAGAAGAAAAACTGGCGGCCGATCATGATCGCCGTCAGCAGGCCAAGGCCGATGCTGAGCAGGCCGATCGCAATCGTCAGCAGCCGATGGAGGCGCAGCATCGAACCTGCCGACAGCCGCAGTGGTACTGCGATCAGAGTCGACAGCACGGCCATGCCGGCCATCGCGCCAGTCCCGAACAGCAGGATGTAGATCAGGCCGGCAGCCAAAGACTCCGCCGTGCCGATACTGAGCGCGATCAGCGCCGCAGAGCCGGCCATGCCGTGCATCATCCCGACCAGCAGCGCCCGCAGTGGCACTAGCGGCGGATGACGGTGCACATGCGGCAAGGCTTCATGGGGCCGGGCCGCAAGCGGCCTGAATTGCATCGCTGCAAAGGACGCGCTGCCATCACCGCTGAGCGGCTGAAGGTGGCTGTGCTCGTGCAGATGAGCCGGCTCGCCCGGTGCATGACGATGCGCGTGGAAATGCGGGCGTTCGATGAAGGTGCGGCGCAGCACGTCGGCGCCAAGCACGACCAGCATCAGGCAGACGCCCAGCTCCAGCACCTGCTCGAAGTGCGGCGGTAGCGCCTGTTCCAGCACCAGCACGATGCTGCCGATCAACACCAAGGTCAGCGTGTGGCCCAGGCCCCAGGCCAGGCCTTGGCGCAGCGCTTCCGGCAAGGTGCCATGACGAGTCGCCAAGGTGGCGACGGCGACCAGGTGGTCGGGCTCGGTGGCGTGGCGCAGGCCGAGCAGAAAACCGAGAACGAGAGTCGAAGTGCCAGTCACGGGGGGAGTCATTCAGCAGCGAAGGGGCGGCTCCAGCGGCTTGCTGCCGCGAAGACCGTGATCGCAGCATAGCGTCAATGCTTGTTGATTCCGGCTGCCAGCAGCGGGCGGAGAAAGAATGATTCAGGTCCACGTGCCTGGCCCGTGTTTGACCTCTCGGAGCGGCAAAACTAGAATGCCGGGTTCACGGGGCTGCTCGCGTTGGCGTGTCGTTGCGTTCGAGCCTTACAAAAGCAAATAGACAGTCGTAATTTTCTTTGGAGTATCAAGCATGTACGCAGTCATCAAGACTGGTGGCAAGCAGTACCGGGTCACCCCGGGCGAGTCCCTCAAGGTTGAAACGATCGTCGCCAATGTCGGCGATACGATCAGCTTCAGCGAAGTGCTGATGGTCGCCGATGGCGAAGCTATCACCATCGGTGCGCCGATGGTTGCAGGCGCCGTCGTCAAGGCGGAAGTCACGGCCCACGGCCGCGGCGACAAGATCCGCATCATCAAGCACCGCCGCCGCAAGCATTACCACAAGGAAATGGGCCACCGGCAGAATTACACGGCGATCACGATCACGGAGATCACCGCTTAATCGCGGTGTTCTTGAAGAAGGAGCACAGAAATGGCACAAAAAAAAGCAGGCGGATCAACCCGTAACGGTCGCGATTCGCAGTCCAAGCGCCTCGGCGTCAAGCGCTTCGGCGGCGAAGCGGTGATCGCGGGCAACATCATCATTCGTCAGCGCGGCACTCAGGTTCATCCGGGCCTGAACTGCGGCATCGGCACCGATCACACGTTGTTCGCGAAGGCTGATGGCCACGTGAAGTTCGTGGTTCGTGGTCCGAACAGCCGCAAGTTCGTCGACATCGTCGCGGCCTGATCCGCACCGGTGTTGCGACAAGGCCCCGCATGACGGGGCCTTGTCATTTGCAGCACCCGAAGCTGAAGCCCGCAAGCTGCACCGCGACAAGCTGAATTCCCCAAGCTGAACATAGATACCTGCAGACATGAAATTCGTTGACGAAGCCACCATCCGCGTCGAGGCCGGCGATGGCGGCAATGGTTGCGTCAGCTTCCGGCGCGAGCGGGCGATCCCGTTTGGTGGCCCGGATGGCGGCGACGGCGGCGACGGCGGCACGGTCTGGGTGATCTCCGAACCGAACCTGAATTCGCTGGCCGATTTCCGCTTCAACCGCACGTTCAAGGCCAAGCGCGGCGAGAACGGCACCGGTTCGGACTGCAAGGGCGCCGGCGGCCCGGATATCGAAATCCCGATGCCGCTCGGCACCCAGGTATTCGATGTCGATACCGAAGAACTGATCGGCGAATTGACCGTCAAGGGCCAGCGGATCAAGGTTGCCGCGGGCGGTTTCCACGGCCTCGGCAACACCCGCTTCAAGTCGTCGACCAATCGCGCACCGCGTCGCGCCAGCCCCGGCTCGCCGGGCGAGCGCCGTGAACTGCGTCTGGAGTTGAGCGTGCTCGCCGACGTCGGCCTGCTCGGCATGCCGAATGCCGGCAAATCGACCCTGCTCGGCGCGGTGTCTGCGGCCCGTCCGAAGATCGCCGACTATCCGTTCACGACGCTGTACCCGCAGCCCGGCGTGGTGTCGGTCGGCATGAATCGCAGCTTCGTGATGGTCGATATCCCCGGCATCATCGAAGGCGCTGCCGAAGGCGCGGGCCTTGGCATTCGCTTCCTGAAGCATCTGCAGCGCACCCGCCTGCTGCTGCATCTGGTCGACATCCTGCCACCGGACGAAGGCGACATCGTCGAGCACATCGAAACGATCAACAACGAGCTGAACGAGTTCAGTGAAGAACTGGCCGGCCGCGAACAGTGGCTGCTGTTCAACAAGATCGATCTGATGACCGACGAGGAGTCCGACGCGCTGATCGACGACGCACTCGAACGCCTCGGCTGGACCGGCCGTCATTACCGCATCTCGGCCGCCGCGCGCCGCAATCTGGACCCGCTGTGCAGGGACGCGATGGAGTGGGTGGAAGCCCACTCCCCGGTCCGCACCGTGCCCGATTACACCCTGCTTGAAGACGCGCCGCCCGCCGCTGCTGAACCCGATCTCGAAACCGACGCTGACGACGACAACGCCGCAGGCTGAATCCATGACGCAGAACAAGAGCCGTGAGGCGCTGAACACCAGCCGTCGCTGGGTCATCAAGGTCGGCAGCGCGATGGTCACCGCGCGTGGCCGCGGGCTGGATCGGGAAGCGATCGCCGACTGGTGCGCGCAGATCGCCGTGCTTCGGGCCCAGGGCCGGCAGATCGTGCTGGTGTCTTCCGGTGCCGTCGC
>NZ_CAISIQ010000032.1 GCF_903885465.1 uncultured Nevskia sp. | reverse complement strand
GGCGTATCGCGTTACCTCGCCGACGTCGAACCGCGTCGCGACGGCAGCTATAGCCGCGACGGCGCCCGCTACGCGCACTGGCTGCGCGAACGCCTTGGCGCACCGGCCGCAGCCGATGGCGAACACCCCTTCGCCCTGTGCGGCATCGCCACCGCCACGCGCTACTCCGCCGCCGAGCGCCAACGCATCGCCCGCGTCGTCGAGCGCAAGCAGTTCGGACTGTTCGCCCAGCTCGGCATCGACGAAGCCCGAGAAGACCGCCTGATCTTCATCGCCCGCACCCCGGCCCGGATCGGCACCGCCTTGTCCCGCGCCTCGGTACTGGCCCTTATGAGCCGCAACCGCCGCACGCGACGGAGGACCGCCTGATGGCCGAGCTGTTCACATTCAACGCCTGGACGATCAGCCTGCTGACCGCCTTCGCTGCCTGCCTGCTCAGCTTCAACTGGGGCATGTACCGCTTCTTCACCGAACCCAGCGGCAGCAACAGCGGCATCGACACCATCAAGCTGCTCGGCACCACGCTGGGTTTCATCAGCCTGAGCGGCATTCCCCTGTTTGGCGTCGCCTCGGTCATCGGCGGCCTGACCGCCGTGCTGCTCTGTGCCGCCAGCCTCGCCCTGTTCTGGTGGGCCATTCGCGTCAACCGAAACCAGCCGCTGAGCTTCGCGTTCTCCGAAGACGAACCCCGTCATCTGGTCAGCACCGGCCCGTATCGCTGGATTCGCCACCCGCTCTACACCGCCTACCTGCTCGCCTGGCTCGCCGTCCCCGTCGCCACCTTGCAGCCGCTGATGCTGATGCCGCTGCTGGCGATGGGGGCGATCTATGTGTCGGCGGCGCGGGTCGAGGAGAAGAAGTTCGAGGCCAGCGTGATGGCTGCGGACTACGCCCGGTACCGCGACGCAACCGGCGCGTTCCTGCCACAACGCTGGTATTGAGCCGATGGGCTGTTTCAGCCGCTCAAAACAACTCCACCGCCCCCGCCTGCATCGACAACTGCGCCACCGGCTTGTGAGCCGGCACTCGCCAGTCGTCGTTCGCCGCTTCCGGCACAGGCGTGGGGGCGGGCTTCGGAGCGACGTAGCTGGGTGTTGCGAAAGACTGTGGCGGGCGGGCCGGTTGTGGCAATGCGTCGTTGACCAGCACCGCCTGCAGGCCGCGGGTTTCGTCGCCGATCTGGTGCAAGTGGCGGACGTGGACCAGGGCAGCGCCCAGGGCCTGGGTGGCGATGTCCTCAAACTGCAGGCAGCGCACCGCCTGGCCGACGGCGATGCTGATCTGTTCGCCGGCGGCGTGGGCTTCGCGGGCGCTGCCGGCGACGGCGACGTTGATCTCTTCGACCTGGGCCATCAGGCGGCCGACTTCGTTGCGGGCGTGGATGCTGGCGCCCATGTCGCGGGTCGCCATTTCACCGACGGCTTCTCTCACCTTGGCGATCGAATCCTTGGAGCTGAACACCAGTTTGCGGATCTGCTCGTTGAAGCTGGTCGAGCGTTCGGACAGGTTGCGCACTTCCTCGGCGACCACCGCGAAACCGCGTCCGGCTTCACCGGCGCGTGCGGCTTCGATCGCGGCGTTGAGCGCCAGCAGATTGGTCTGATCGGCGATGGTCTTCACATCACCCAGCAGTTCGAAGATCGCATCCAGATGCTTGACCATCGCATCGATGTGCTGCACCGAGTTCGCGCTCTGCTTGCTGACGCCGGCGAGGATGTCGACCAGGCCTTCCATCAACTGGCTGGCGGTGCGGGCGAAGTGCTGCACGTCGACGCCATTGCCGCCTGCCCCACCGATACCACTCTCGGCACGACTCAGGATCCGGCCGACCGCCGTTTCCTGGGCGCGGGACTGCTTGCTCATCTGCTCGAAGGCGCCACCCAGCGTGCGTACCGATTCGAGGATCAGCGTCCGCACCCGTTCGACTTCGTGCTGCACGCCGGCCGATTCATTGACCAGGCCGCTGCGCAGTTCTTCGAGTAGCTGGCGATGCTGCTGCAACTGGCCATCGTGAACCGCCGCGAGCTGGCGGTGGTTGCCGGCGCTGCGCTGCTTGCGCCAGGCGAAGGCGGCCCAGCCGGCGACGACGAGCGCACCGCCGATCCAGCTTGCCGCCGGCGTCGCGGCCATCTGCAGCGCCGCGCCTGCCACGGTGCCGGACAACGGCAGCAGCCAGGTGTGTTGATCGAGGGTGTTCATGTCGGAGGGTCCAGGTGATCGGAAGATGAAGAAGATTCGGGCGGACGGTTTCAGGAATTCAACGAAAGGTTCATTACAGAGCTATCGGCCGCAGATGGCAGGACTGGAGCGCCATCACGCGCTCAAGCAGCCCGTCGGTCGGAACTGCAGAGGCGCAGCAGTTCCTGAGCGATCGATTCGAGCGATAGCGCCCGGTCAGCAGCACCGAGCTTGAATGCGGCTCCGGGCATACCCCAGACCACGCTGCTCGCTTCGTCCTGCACCACGGTCGAGGCGCCGACCTTGCGCATCTCGAGCAGGCCACGGGCTCCGTCGTCGCCCATGCCGGTCAGGATGCAGCCCACGGCGTTGGCACCGGCATAACGCGCCACCGACTTGAACAGCACGTCGACACTCGGCCGATGGCGGTTTTCCGGCGGCGCATCGGTGAGCTTCGTGACGTAACGGGCACCGCTGCGGGTGACTTCCAGATGGCGATCACCCGGCGCGATGTAGACATGGCCCGGAACGATCTGCTGGCCGTCGCGCGCTTCGCAGACGGACATCGCCGACGAGCGATCCATGCGCGCCGCGAAAGGTCCGGAGAACATCGCCGGGATGTGCTGGGTGATGACGATCGCCGGAGCATCGGCCGGCATGCGTTCCAGCACTTCCTTGATCGCTTCGGTGCCGCCGGTCGAGGCACCGATCGCGATCAGGCGTTCGGTGGTGCGATAGCGGTTGCCCACGCTCGCCAGCGGCGCTTTCGACGGCTGGCGCGGGAAAGCCGGTGCCCGCACGTGGCTGCGGGCCGCGGACTTCACCTTGTCGATCAGATCGGCCGTGTAACTGCGCATGCCGGCCGCGAGATCGATCTTCGGCTTGGTGACGAAATCGATCGCGCCAAGCTCCATCGCCTGCAAGGTCACTTCCGCGCCTTTCTCGGTCAGCGACGACACCATCACCACCGGCATCGGCCGCAGCCGCATCAGGTTCTCGAGGAAGGTCAGGCCGTCCATCTTCGGCATCTCGACATCCAAGGTCAGCACGTCGGGATTCAGCGCCTTGATCAGATCTCGGGCGACGAGAGGATCCGGGGCGGCGCCGACAACCTCGAGTTCGCGGTCGCTGGACATGATCTCGGTCAGCAACTGCCGCATCAGCGCGGAGTCGTCGATGATCAGGACCTTGATGATCTTGTTGGGCATCAGAAAAGCTCCACGCTGCCAGTGTTCGGGGATTCGGTGAGCTTGTGGCGGTACAGACGCTCGCTGGCCAGCACTTCGGTGTCATTGGCGGAAGCAAGGCGCTTGACCATCACGCGGCCGGTGAGCGGAAAGTAGTGAACCCGTCTCGGGCAGGTGTCGTACAAGTCCTGGGCCGCGACGCTCAGGCCTTCGGTGGCCAGATAGCGCAGCACGAATTCGCCATTGCGCTTGCCGACGTTCGAGACCGTGAAGCCGGCCAGCACCGCGCCGCCACCGAAGAGTTTGGTTTCCAGACGGCTGCGCGCAGCGCCGCGCTTCAGCAATTCGTTGATCAGCATTTCCATCGCGTAAGAGCCGTAGCGCGCGCTTTCGTTGGCGGCACCGGCGTTCTCGATATCCGGCAGCATGAAATGGTTCATGCCGCCGACCTTGGCCAGCGGATCGCGAATGCAGGCCGAGACGCAGGAACCGAGCACGGTCACCAGCATCACGTCGCGATCAGTCGCCACGTATTCGCCCGGCAGCACCTTCATCGCATGGGCGCCGAACTTGGGGTCGTAATAGGTCGTCGGATCGGCGATCGCCTGCACCTTGTCGCGCACCTTGCGGATCGCGTACATGGTTAGCGAGCGGTCCGCCGGTACACGGTGCGGCCAATGGACGTGACGATGTCGGTGGCGTGGAAGAAACTTTCCGAGTGGCCGGCGAAGAACAGGCCGTCCGGGCTCAGCAGCGGTGCGATCTTGCCGAGGATGTCGCGCTGCGTGGGCTTGTCGAAATAGATCATCACGTTTCGGCAGAAGATCGCGTCGAACGGACCCCGCATTGGATAACGGGCATCGAGCAGGTTCAGCGGCCGGAAGCTGATCATCTCGCGCAGCTCGTCGATGACGCGCACACGGCCCGCATTGGCACCAGCACCGCGACGGAAGTAGCGCCGCTTCTGGGCATCATCGAGCTTGTCGACACGCTCCTCGGGATAGACGCCGGCCTGGGCGGTTTCCAGCACCTGGGTGTCGATGTCGGTGGCCAGGATCTTCACCGATGGCGTCAGCGAATCCAGCGCTTCGGCAGCAGTGATCGCCAACGAATACGGTTCCTCACCAGTGGATGCCGCTGCGCACCAGATCTTGATCGGCGTCTGCCGGCCACGCGCCTTCAACAACTCGGCAAGCACTTCGAAGTGATGCGCCTCGCGAAAGAACGAGGTCAGATTGGTGGTCAGCGCATTGGTG
>NZ_CAISIQ010000031.1 GCF_903885465.1 uncultured Nevskia sp. | reverse complement strand
GCCGGCGTTATAGGCGTCAATGAGCTGCTGGAACTTCTCCGCAAGGTCAACACGCGAGCCGTTCAACTTCAGCATCTGCGCCAGCTTCTCCTCGATCAGCCGCCTGAGCTTCTCAGCCTCCGTGCGCTTGCGGCTCCCCGCGAACTTCGCTTGCAGCGCCTCGAAGTCGATCTCGGAAAGATTGATGAGCGCCTCGGTGCGGCTCGCAGGGCCGATGTGGTAGCCCTCGGTCGCGATGGAATCGTTTAGCAACGCCTCCACGTCATCCATCACCGCAGAGATGTCCGGCTGTTCCGACTGCGCCTTGAGCTTCGCCGCAAGGTAGGCCACAAGCACGGCCAGCGGTGCCAGCTCGTTAGCCATCGGGTCCGGCAGGATCGCCTTGAACAGCCGCGACACACGCGAAGCGATCTGCAGATAGTTCTTCTTGTCCGCATCGGTAACGAGGATGGCCTCCACGGCTTCATCAATGCGTCCGATACGCTCGAAGCCTTGCGCCTTGGCGATGGCTTCCAGGCTGAACCCATGCGCCGTGGCGAATCCGCGGGCGTGCCCCAGGGCCGTCTGTAGGGCACCCACGAGCGCGGATTTATCGAGGATGGGCTCGCCCCCGGTGGAACCCTCGCCGGGCTTGGCATAGATCGCCAGCGCGTTCTGGAGTGCCCGGAAGATGCCGACGTAATCCACGATCAGGCCGGACTCCTTACCCGGCGCCACGCGGTTGGCGCGAGCGATGGTCTGCATCAGCGTATGCGCCCGCATGGGCTTATCAAGATAGATCGTCGAACAGGTCGGCACGTCGAAGCCGGTGATCCACATGGCGCAGACGAACACCAGCCGCAGCTCGTTGGTCTCGTCCTTGAACTTCTCGTCCAAGTGCTCCTTCACCATCCGCTCGCGATGCGGCTTGATGTCCAGACCCTTCTTCTTCAGGTCTTCGACTTCGTTCTGGCCCTGAGAAACGATCACGGCCATGTCCGTGGTTTGCATCAGGCGGATACGGGCAATCAGCGCCTCGCGGGCATCGCCGTGCGCCTGCAACAGCTCGGCCTGAAGTCTCGCGATCTCGGCTTTCCAGTGCGCTTGTACCTTGTCGTACATCCGCACGGCTGTGGCTTTGTCGATGCAGACCATCATCGCTTTGCCGCGATAGCCACGGCCGGTGAAGTGCGCCACCACATCCTCGGCGATGACTTTAAGTCGGTCCTCGCGGGTGATGATGTGGTACTCGCGGCCGAACTCCCGCTCCAGCTTCTTCTCTTGTTCCTCGTCCAGCTCGGCCGCTTCCAGCAACTCCTCCAGGTCTTTATCCAGGTCATCGTTGATGAGCTGTACCTCGGGAATACGGTTCTCGTAGTAGAGCGGCACTGTGGCGCCGTCCTCGATGGACCGTGCGAAGTCATACACGCTCACGTAATCGCCGAACACCTCGCGGGTGCGCTGGTCGTCGCCCTTGATGAGCGGCGTCCCTGTGAAGCCCAGGAAGCCCGCATTGGGCAGGGCGTTGCGCATGTTCAGCGCGAAGATGTCGTACTGGCTGCGGTGCGCCTCGTCAGTGATGACGATCACGTCCGAACGGTCCGACAGCATCGGGTACGGCACGCCCGGATCGCTCCGGAACTTCTGGATCAGCGAGAAGATGTAACGCTCATTGCCGCGCAGCAGCTCCTTCAGGTTCTCGCCGCTGGTCGCCCGCACGTCTTCACGGGAGGTGGCGCCGGTGGCCTTGAAGGTCTTGCTGATTTGATCGTCTAGTTCCTCGCGGTCGGTGACGATCAAGAACGTGGCGCTGCCCAGCACGCGGCGCAGCACCTTCTGTGTGAAGAACACCATCGACAGGCTCTTGCCCGAGCCCTGCGTGTGCCAGAACACGCCCAGGCGCTTGCGGGCTGATTCGTCGGACTCGCGCAGCTCCACCAGCCGGGCAATGGCCTTGTTCACACCGAGGAACTGGTGGTTCTTGGCCGTCTTCTTCACCAACCCGCCCTTGCCCTCCTCGAAGACCGTGAAGTTCTCGATGTAATCCAGCAACCGCACCGGCTCCAGCAGGCCGCGCAAGGCACGCTCCAGGGAAACCTTGCCGGCCTCGGCCTCATCATTCACACGCTTCCAGTCGAAGAAGTGCTCCCAGGCGCTGGTCAGCGTACCCACCCGCGTATCCGAGCCATTGGACAGCAGGATGAAAGCGTTGGGATGGAACAGCTGCGGGATGGACTGGCCTCGATAGTCCCGCAGGTTGTCCTTGTAGGCGCTATGCAGATGCACCGAAGGCTTCTTCAGCTCGATGAACACCAGCGGCAGACCATTGACGAAGCCCAGCAGGTCACAGCGGCGGCGGTACATATCGCCCGCCACCCACATCTGCGAGGTCAGGAAGAAGTCGTTGTTGCCCGGCGCAGTCCAGTCGATCACGCGCAGGGTTTCGGTGGTCTGCCCGCCATGCTCATCCGGCACGGTCACCTTCACGCCGTCTTTCAGCAGCCTGTAGAAGTCTCGGTTGGCATTGACGGCAATCTGCTTGGAGCGGTCCTGCGCCAGTTGCTCGATGGCCTGCGTGTAAGCATCCACAGGCAAGCCGGGATTCAGCCTTTCCAGCGCAACCCGCAGGCGGCGCGTGAGGATGACCTGATGCTCGCTCTCGCGTCCTTCGGTGCCCTGGTCGCCGTAGGTTTCGGTGTAGAGATTGGCGTGCGTCCAGCCCAGCGTCTCAAGGAGTGCAATCGCTGGCTGTTCGACGAGCATCAGCTCGCCGTACCCCGCGGCCACTTCCTTGATGCCGAGCTTCGGGCTCATGCGGCGATGGCTTCCGGTTCTGGCGGTGCGGAAACATCCAACTCACCGGAGATTAGCTTGGGCAGGAGGAGGTCGCGGGTGGCGCGGAGGTTGATGTTTTTCTGCGCCAAGGTCCTTGCGAGACCCAATAATGATTCACACATCTTCTCGAACTCGATAAGCAACCCCGTGATAGGGACGAGGATCGGCAGTGCATATGCCTGATTCCGGTTCAAGCCCGGAACTGCTGCATCGTTGTTGAGGAAGTTCTGACGTTGCAGGTTGAAGAATACGAAGTGCAGCGGCAGCTTCGTCTTGACGTAAAAGACAGTGTCGATTGCATAAAACGGCACTTGCGACCAATGAACACTTCCAACATTACCCTTACGGCCAACGATGATTCCGGGACCGGCGGCCAGACTTTCCGCGTGCTGACCAACGACACCACTTGATCCGTACACGGGCACATTGCCCGGCTT
>NZ_CAISIQ010000030.1 GCF_903885465.1 uncultured Nevskia sp. | reverse complement strand
CTTCATCGAGCAGCGCGAGGTTCTTCTCGAGGAACGCCGGCTTGTTCGGCATGTCGCCTCTGACCAGCGCTTCGCGGATGAAGATCTCGCGTGCCTTCGCCGGTTCGTCCTTGCCGTAGTGGCGGGCGCGCCGCAGCACCTGCATGCCGAACAAGGTGACCACTTCCATCGCCGTGACTTCGCCGCGATCGGCGTGCCAGACCGGGTCCTGCAGCACGCGCTTGACCAGATGCGGTGCTACGTCCGCGAGCCATTCCGGCTGGATTTCAGCGTTGATGCGGCCGAACAGCTGGCTGGTCTGGGCCAACTGCGCACTCATGATCCACGGCGGCGGCTTCTTGGCGATCGTCGACGCCGGAAACAGTTTGAAGCGTCGGCCGCGAGGCCCGTTGAACTCCGGCTTTTCGAGAACCTTCTGGCCGATGTGATCGATCAGGCCGGCGAGCAGGCATTTGTGGATGTCGGTGTAGAGCTTGTCGAGCGGCTGCTCCGTCTTCGGCTTGTCGGCGTCCTGCTTCGCCAACATATCCAGGATCTGCCTGTAGACCGACTCCCACTCCTCCATCCGCAGATAGCTGACGAAGTGCTCCTTGCACAGCTTGCGCAGCTGGCGATTGGAGGCGTTGGCGCTCCACTGCTGATAGCGCGCCCACAGGTTCAGCAAGGTGAAGTAGTCGGACTTCGCGTGCCGCCACTCAGCGTGCTTCAGGCGTGCGGCGTTCTGCTGGTCCGGCGGCACGTCATGCGGGTCCTGCACCGATAGCGCCGCCGCCAGCACCCAGACGTGTTCGCGATACGCCGTGCCGCGGCCGGCCTGGGCGATGCGGGCGATGCGCGGATCGAGCGGCAGCCGGCCCAGCTCGCGGCCGAGCGGGGTGATGCGCTTGTCGTCGTCGAGCGCGCCCAAGGTCTGCAGCAGGCGGTAACCGTCGGCGATGTGGCGGCCATCGGGCGCATCGAGCCAGGGGAAATCCTCGACATCACCGAGGCCGAGCGTGGCCATCTGCAGGATCACGCCGGCCAGATTCGAGCGAAGGATTTCCGGATCGGTGAACGGCGGCCGGGTATCGAAATTCTGCTGATCGTAGAGGCGCAGCGCGATGCCGGGACCGACGCGACCACAACGGCCGGCGCGCTGATTCGCCGCTGCCTGCGACACCGCTTCGATCTGCAACTGCTGCACGCCGAGCCTCGGCGAGAAGCGGTTGACTCGCGCGGTACCGGTATCGATGACGTAACGGATGCCGGGCACGGTCACCGAGGTTTCGGCGACGTTGGTGGCCAGCACGATGCGCGGCGCGCCGCCGCTGGAAAACACCTTGTCCTGCTTCTCGGCCGGCAGCCGCGAATACAGCGGCAACACTTCGGCGCGCGGAAAGCGGCTGGGCAAGGAGCGGGCAAGATCGTTGATCTCGCGCTCGCCCGGCAGGAAGACCAGCGTGTCGCCAACCCGTCCTGACTGCCACAGCGAATCGATGCCGGATGCGACCTGGCCTTCAAGATCGTCGTCCTGATCCGGCTCGCGATAGCGCATCTCGACCGGATAGGTGCGGCCTTCGACGAGCAGGATCGGCGCCGGTTCACCGCGCTGGTTGGCGAAGTGCCTGGCGAGTTTTTCCGGATCGAGCGTTGCCGAGGTGATGATCAGCTTCAGCTCGGGCCGGCGCGGCAGCAGGCGCTTCAGCCAGCCAAGCAGGAAATCGATGTTGAGGCTGCGCTCGTGGGCCTCGTCGATGATGATCGTGTCGTAAGCCAGCAGCTCGCGATCACGGCTCAGTTCGGCGAGCAGGATGCCGTCGGTCATCAGCTTCACGAGACTGCGTTCGGACACGCGGCGATCGAAGCGGGTTTCGTAGCCGACCAGTTCGCCAAGCCTGGTATCGAGTTCCGAGGCGATGCGATTGGCGACACTGCGGGCCGCGAGACGGCGCGGCTGGGTGTGGCCGATCAAGCCGCGCAGGCCACGGCCAAGCTCCAGACAAAGCTTCGGCAATTGTGTCGTCTTGCCGGAACCAGTCTCGCCGCAGAGCACGACCACCTGATGCTCGGCGATCGCCTTCAGCAGTTCGTCCCTGGCCTGCACCACCGGCAACTCGGCCGGATAGTTGATCGTCGCTGGCCGCAGCCGGGCACGGTTCTCGGCGGCGAGCAGCGCGGCTTCGACGTCCTTCTCGAAACGCGCCGTGTCGAACTTCGGATTGCCTCGAGCGCCGGCCACGGAGCGCCCCAGCCGCGCGGCATCGCGCAGCAGGAGCTGGTCACGGATCAGGTCAAAACGAGCTTGCAGCGGGGGTGTGGCAGTCACGGGGGCGGCGCGGAGAGGATCGCCGCCATGATACGGCAGCCTCTCTCCGCGACGCCCCGCGCTTTTTAGACCCTCAAGGCGTCGGTGCGGGTTCTGCGGTGCCGCGCTCGACCACCTTCAGCTCGACACGCCGGTTCAGCTCTTGGCCATCGACGGTCTTGTTGTCGGCGATCGGCATGGTTTCGCCGAAGCCGGCGGCAGTCATCCGGCCGGCGTCGATACCCTTGCTGATCAGGTACTCACGAGCCGACTGCGCACGCTGCTCGGACAGACGCAGGTTGTAGGCATCGGAGCCGCGGCTGTCGGTATGACCCTGCACCGCGACCTTGATGTCCGTGTGCTTGGCCAGCGCGACCGCAACGCCATCGAGCAGCGCCTTGGCGTTCAGCGTCAGGGTCGATTTGGCAGTGTCGAAGTTGACGCCGCGCAGCACCAGCACATCGCCGACGGCGCAGCCGCCAAGCTCCATCTCGCCGTTCGGGCCGGAGGGCTCGCAGCGCGGCTTCGGAGCTGGCTCGACTACCGGCTCGGCTGCCACCTCGACCGGCACGATCTGCACCGGTTCCACCGGCGCCTCGGCTGGTGCGGCAGGTGCCGCGCCGAAGTGATAGCGCAGCGAGAACAGCGCCGCATGCGATTCGTAGCGGGTTTCGACGTGGCTTTCCGGATTGTTGACCAGCAGATCGAACTGGCCGACGTTGCTGCGCAGATAGCGGTAGTCGATGGACGCAGTCAGGCTGCGAGTCAGATCGAAGCGCAGGCCGCCGCCGGCCTGGAAGGCGAAGACCGCGTCGAAATCGCTGCGCAGTGCCGAGCCATCCTGGAACAGGCCGACGCTGTCGACTGCCGGATCACGAACCGCGACCCGCACGATGCCGGCACCACCGCCGATGTAGGGATGCACGCGCCACGACGGGAAGAAGTCGTACCAGATGTTGGCGAAGGCCAGATCGGCGAACTCGCGGCCGCCGACGCGCTGCGACGGCTGGCCGTTCTGCAACAGCACGCGCTTGAAATCGTTATCGCGGCGCGCGAATTCCAGCTCCAGCTTGAGGCCCGAGCCGAAGCCATAGCCGCCGACCAGGCCGGCGACGTAACCGGTGTCGAAGCTGACATCGCTGACCTTGGTGCCGTCCGGAGCGGATACCAGCAGGCCGTTGGCGCCATAGATCTTGAAGTTCTGGTCACGAACGAAATTCGCACCGCCTTCAAGGCCCAGATACCAGCCCTGGTTGGCGGCAGCGATGCCGGGGACGATGCCGAGCACGGACAAGCCGAGTGCGGCGAATCGCAACGATTGACGAGGTTTCACGAACATTTTTGTTATTTCCCTGTGCTGTTTGGATCGATCTGATGCCGATCACGAGGAGGCTGGTCTGCGTTGCTTTGCAGACCCTTAGACGGTGCCGACGGGTCGCATTTTGAACCGGTTCCGGCTGCGCCTGGAGACCGTAGACCGAGGCTCGCAAAAAGTCCGCCGATCATTCGCCGCCGCCATGCTTGCACTTGTACGTGGCCCGGGATGAAATTCTTGTCAATCCCGGCCGCCTGTTCGCGCATGAAAATCCTGGTCATTGGTAGCGCCGGCCATCTCGGCGAAGCGCTGATGCG
>NZ_CAISIQ010000029.1 GCF_903885465.1 uncultured Nevskia sp. | reverse complement strand
TCAGACTCAGCAAGATCAGCAGCGCGGCTGCGAGCTTCATGCGCAGACCCGAAAGAAGCTTGGGCATCGCGGGATCAGCCGAGCTCAGGTCTGCGACAACGTCACTTGCAACAGGTGAACCCTGCGGCTGTCGGCGCGCTGGACGATGAACTGGAAGCGGTCGATCTGCACACTTTCGCCACGGCGCGGCATGTGGCCGATCTCGTGCATGACCAGCCCGGCGACGGTGTCGAAATCCTCGTCGGAAAAATCGGCGCCGAAGTACTCGTTGAACTCGGCGATCGGCGTCAGACCCTGGACCAGGAAGCGGCGATCGTCCTGCTTGAGGATCTGTGCGCTTTCCGATTCATCGTGCTCGTCGTCGATTTCGCCGACGATCTGCTCGAGCACGTCCTCGATGGTGACCAGACCAGCCACACCGCCATATTCATCGGCAACCAGCGCCATATGGTTGCGGCTCTTGCGGAAGTCCTTGAGCAGCACGTTGACGCGCTTGGATTCCGGCACAAACACCGCCGGCCGCAGCCAGCGGGCGAGGTCGAAGCGTTCGCTGTCCGCCGAGGTGAAGCGCAGCAGATCTTTGGCGAGCAGGATGCCGGCGATCTCGTCGCGGGAATCGCCGATCACCGGATAGCGCGAATGGCCGGCTTCGACGACTTCGCGCATCAGCTGATCCAGCGGCCAGTCGCGTTCGACGATCACCATCTGGGCGCGCGGCACCATGATGTCGCGCACCTGCAGCTGGCTGGTTTCGAAGACGCCGCGGATCATCGAGGCGGCATCGGAATCGACGAGGCCGGATTCGTGGGCGCCGTCGAGCAGATCGTTGAGGTCTTCGCGGGTCCGCGGGCCGCCAGCAAGGCGCTGGGTCAGGCGCCGCCACCAGCTGGAAGGGCTGGCTTCGGATTCGCGTTCAGAGTAGGAGCTACTGGGGCCGTCGTTCATAACCAGGAAAAAAGTACCAAGAACCATGCCGCCCGCAGCGTGTTGGTGCGCGCGCAGCCTTGACCCGCTGGTTCCCTCCTCGGGAAAGCCGCGGGCTTTCGATCAAATTTTGTCCAGTATAGGGTCTGTCGCATTTGCTTTGGTCGCTGCGTTGCAGATCAAAAGCCGCCGGGCGAGGCGCGAACCGCAGGCCATAGCCTACCTATGGTCAAGGTTCGCAACGAAGTCCCGGCGGTTTTTTGGCCGCAACCCGAAGGGGCGGGATCGTTTTTGCCCATTGCTGCCTCTCTAGTCGCGTCAATGGGTCGGCCATTGCCCGCTCCTCGTTCGTTGCACTGGGCAAAAACGACCTCCGCCGCAGCGACCAAAGTAAAGGCGACAGACCCTACCGCAATCGCTTTGCGCTTCCGTGGCTTGTTGATGCGTCGTCAATAAGGGTCGGGGAAGCCGAGTCCGGCCAGAATCGCCCGTTCTTCGGACTCCATCACTTCCGCTTCGCCATCTTCGAGATGGTCGCGGCCGAGCAGATGGAGCACGCCGTGCACCACCATGTGCGCCCAATGGGCGCGTGCTTCCTTGCCTTGTTCGTCGGCTTCGCGCATCACCACCGGCGCGCAGATCGCCAGATCGCCGAGCGGCGGGCCGTCGTCCGTTTCCTCGAAACCTTCCGAGTCGTACGGGAACGACAGCACGTTGGTCGGGTAGTCCTTGCTGCGATAGCGGCTGTTCAGCGCGGCACTTTCGGCTTCGTCGACGATGCGGATCGTCAGCTCGCCATGGGTATGGCCGAGCGCCGCCAGCGCCCATTCCCGTAGCGCTGCCGGTGCCGGCACACCGGCCGGCGGCACCCGGCGCTGGATGGTGATGTTGTGGCTGACACTCATGCCTTAGCGAAAATCCTTCGCGGCCCGCTCGCTGGCCTCGTAAGCCTCGTAGGCGCG
This sequence comes from uncultured Nevskia sp., assembly GCF_903885465.1. GTDB lineage: Bacteria > Pseudomonadota > Gammaproteobacteria > Nevskiales > Nevskiaceae > Nevskia. The sequence goes on along the minus strand of NZ_CAISIQ010000029.1, from coordinate 2,408 downwards.
GACGATCGTCTGCACCAGCGGATGACGGACGACATCGTTGGAGCCGAACTGCGTGAAGCCGATTTCCGGCACGCCCCGGAGCACGCTCATCGCATGCATCAAGCCGCTGGGTACGTGCTTCGGGAGATCGATCTGGGTGACGTCGCCGGTGACCACCGCCACCGAGCCGAAGCCGAGGCGGGTCAGGAACATCTTCATCTGCTCGACCGTGGTGTTCTGCGCTTCGTCGAGAATCACGAAAGCTTCGTTCAAGGTGCGGCCGCGCATGAAGGCCAGCGGCGCAACCTCGATGACGCTGCGCTCGATCAGCCGGGCAACCTTCTCGAAGCCGAGCATCTCGTACAGCGCGTCATACAGCGGCCGGAGATAGGGATCGATCTTCTGGGCCATGTCACCGGGCAGGAAGCCGAGCTTTTCGCCGGCTTCGACCGCCGGCCGCACCAGCACCAGCTTGCGCACGCGATCGCGCTCCAGCGCTTCGACGGCGCTGGCCACGGCGAGATAGGTCTTGCCGGTACCGGCCGGGCCGATGCCGAAGCTGAGCACGTTGTTGGCGATATCGTCGAGATAGGCCTTCTGCAGCGGCGAACGGCCGCGGACGACGCCGCGCTTGGTGCGGATCACCACGTCGTCGCCGTTGCGGCCGCCGGGGATCGCGGCGAGCTTCGAGCGCGGCGCGAACTCGTGCAGCGCCATGTGCACGTTCTCGCCGTCGATCGCGCCGTATTCGGTCTGATCGAACAGCGAGCGGATCGCGCTTTCTCCGGCTTCGGCCTCGTCAGCCGGGCCGATCACCACATAGCGATTGCCGCGGTTGCGGATTTCGATGCCGAAGCCGACTTCCAGCGAACGCAGATGGGCGTCGAAGCTGCCGTTCAGATTGGCGATGCGCGGTGCGTCGTCCGGGTCCAGCGAAAAATCACGCCGGGAGATCGCAACGGGGTCAGAGGTATTCAATAGTTCTTGGGGTCAGGAAACGGCGTCGGCGATGACGATTTCGCCGCGCAGGGAATTGGCCATGCTGGCGGTCACCTGCACCTCGACGAACTGGCCGACGAGACGGGCGACATCGTGAGCCGGGCCATCGAAATTGATCGAGCGGTTGCAAGGCGTCTTGCCGGTCAACTGGCTACCACCCTTGCGTGACGGCCCGGTGACCAGCACCGACTGCACAGTTCCGACCAGACGCGCGGCAAATTGTTCACCGAACTCGCGGATCCGGGCCTGCACCCGTTCGAGACGCGCCTGCTTCACATCCAGCGGCACCCCATCGCGCAGGTTCGCGGCCGGTGTGCCGGGGCGAGGCGAGTAGATGAACGAGTAGGCGGCATCGAAGCGTGCGGCTTCGATCAGCGCCATGGTCTGCTCGAAGTCCTCGTCGGTCTCGGACGGGAAGCCGACGATCAGATCGGTCGACAGGCTGATGTTCGGCCGAACCTTTCGCAGCCTGAAGATCTTGCGCAGGTAGTCGGCCTGCGTGTAGCCGCGCTTCATCATCGCCAGAATGCGATCGGAACCGCTCTGCACCGGCAGGTGCAACTGGTTGTCGAGCTTCGGAATCGAGGCGAAGGCATCGATCAGCGCATCGTTGAAATGGGCTGGATGCGAGGTGGTGTAGCGCACTCGTCCCAGACCATCGAAGCGGGCCAGGATATGCAGCAGCAGCGCCAGATCGCAGTGCGAGCCATCGGCCATGACGCCGTTGTAGGCGTTGACGTTCTGGCCGAGCAGGGTGATTTCGCGCACGCCCTGGCCGAGCAGCGAATCGACTTCGGCGAGCACGTCATCGAGCGGCCGGGAGATTTCCTCGCCGCGTGTGTACGGCACGATGCAGAAGGTGCAGTACTTCGAGCAGCCTTCCATGATCGAGACAAAGGCGCTCGGGCCTTCCGCGCGCGGTTCCGGGAGGTTGTCGAACTTCTCGATTTCCGGGAAGCGCACATCGATCGTCGGGCGCTGCGTGCGGCGCGTCTCGTCGAGCATCTGCGGCAGCCGGTGCAGGGTCTGCGGGCCGAACACGAGATCGACGACCGGCGCGCGCTTCGCGATCGCTTCGCCTTCCTGACTCGCCACGCAGCCGCCGACGCCGACGAGGCGGCCCGGCTGCGCCTCCTTCCAGGCCTTGAGCCGGCCGAGGTCCGAGAACACCTTTTCCGAGGCCTTCTCGCGCACCGAGCAGGTGTTCAGCAGCACGAGATCGGCGGATTCCAGATCCTGCACCTGCTCGTAGCCGTGCGAGGCCTTGAGGACATCGGCCATCTTCGACGAGTCGTACTCGTTCATCTGGCAGCCGAAGGTCTTGATGAAGACGCGGGCGGCGGCAGGCGTCTGGGCGGGGGAGTCGGACATGCGGGGCACGGCGGAGAGCGGGCCCGATTATAGCGGAGCGGCCCTGCGGCCCTTGCCGG
>NZ_CAISIQ010000028.1 GCF_903885465.1 uncultured Nevskia sp. | reverse complement strand
TCACAACCAGATCACTCAGCAGCATTGGGGCGCGGCCCCCCTGCGTTCGCTGATCGAGAACGAGACCGGCGCCTACTTCGTCGGCAAGCTCAGCCATGTCACGTTCGCAGGGCCGGATGTTTTGCTGTCGCCACTCGCGTACTCCACCCTGGCGCTGGTGCTGCACGAGCTGCTGACCAATGCTTCGAAGTACGGCGGCCTGTCCGAACACGGCCGCGTCCACCTGAGCTGGCGTCTGGATGCCGCGGGTGATCTGTTCATCGATTGGCGGGAAAGCGGTGGCCCCGCGGTTCAGGCGCCGATCCGGCAAGGCTTCGGCTCGACCATCATCAATCGCTCGATTCCCTACGATCTCGGCGGCAACGCGGAAGTCTCCTACAAGCTCACCGGGCTCGAAGCGAAGTTCTGCATCCCCGCAAGATTCGTCTCGATCGATCGCTTCCCGGGCTCGACGAGAAGCACCATCCAGTCGCCTGTGGACATGACCGCGAGCGACCAGCACGTGCTGCTCGGCGAGACGGTGCTGCTGGTCGAAGACAGCCTCATCATCGCGCTCGATACCGAGCAGGTGCTGAAAGAGCTGGGCGCCGACCGGGTGCTCTCAGCCTCGACTGTTCAGCAGGCCCTGTCGCTGATCGACGACGAGCAACCCAGCATCGCCGTGCTCGATCTGAATCTCGGCGATCAGACCGCCATCCCGGTCGCGCTGCGCCTGCTGGAACTCGGCATTCGCTTCGTGTTCGCGACCGGCTATGGCGACAAGGCCGACCTGCCGCAGGAACTGCTCGGCACGCCGATCCTGCAGAAGCCCTACTCGAAGGACACCATCGCCAGCGCGATCGCGCGGTTGGCTCGATAAGACGTGCTTCAGATCGGCGGGTGCTGCTGCACCTGCTCGTACTTCGCGTAGCCCTTGCCAACCCCGTATTCCATGATTCCGTGGCCGATCTCGTCGCCGATCTTCACTTCGATGACGTGATCGCAGAGCGTACGCACTAGCTTGCGGATCGCCGGATCGTCGAGATCCCAGCGCTCGTGCTCGATGTGCAGCTTGCCCTTGTCGTCGCCGTGAAACCAGCCATTCAGGCCGCCATACAGGCCGCCCTTGAGGTAGTAGCGGGCCGGCAACGTGCGAATCTGCAGGTGATGCATCGTGCCGTCGTCGAGCGTCACGTCGAAGCTCGCAGTGCTGACTTTCTGGCCGTTCGGATCGTTGGCCCAGATCACTTCATGGCTGACGCCGCCCATGCGCCGGGCGCGGTTCGGTTTGCTGCCGAGTAGCGTGACTTCTTCGCCGGACAGATAGATGAATTCGCCCGGCGCCCGCTCCTTGAAGAACACATGCAGGCCGCGATCGGCGAACTGCACCGTGGTCCAGGCATAGAAGAACGGCGGATAGAATGTCAGCGGTGGTGCCGATTCATCGCTGCGCATTTCGGCGCGAATGCCCCAGCTGTGATCGCGCTGGCCGAGCCAGCCATCCGGCGTGATCTCGTGGCGTTGACCATCCACTTCCAGCCAGCCGCGATAAGCACCCAGTTGCTGGCCACGCGCCATGTGCTCGGTGACCCGGCCGTTGCGGCGGCGAAAGTGCGGCTCTTCCTCATGGGCGTTCATGGTGCCGAGGAATTCGATTTCGAAACTCAGACCCGATTCGTTCGGCGCAAGCGTCAGTCGATGGCGCTTGAGTCCTTCGATCACTTCAATCTTCAACGGGCCGACCGTGGTTTCCAGCGGATTCGGTCGCAAGCGGCGCGACGCACGGAAGTTGTATTGCGTGCTGCCGATGGCGATGCCCGCGAAGGCATCCATGATATTGCGATTGGGGTGATAGCCGAGGCCGATGTCGAAGATGATCTCTCCACTTTTCGGATGGCCGGTGTACCAGAGCCGTTCCATCCATGAGGGATCGCTGTTGCCGACGTGGTCGAACGTCGTGGGTAGCTGGTGGCCGATCAGGTCGTCTTGCGCGGTGAGCATGTTCTGGGTCTGTTCCTTATTCGGAGCCTGCGGACATCTCGGCAAACATCGGCTTCGCCGAGGTCTGCAGTTCCCACTTGAGCTGGCGGTCCATGCAGGCGCGCAGTTGTGTTTCGATGGCCGCGGCCCGCGCTGCATCGAGCGTGGCCGCGCCGTACCAGGTGATCAATGCACAGATGCGCTCGTCGTTGGCATCCCGTGTTGCCTCAAGTGTCTTCACGCCCGAACCCGCATCCGCGGCCTGCGGCAGTGCCGGCGCATCGGTATCGACCAGCAGCGGCGCCAGCGCATCGCGCAGCGCGAGCTGGGCAGCGATCTGCTCGCCGACAAACTCCGGTGACCAGTTGGCACGCAAGGCCAGGCTGTTGAGCATGTAGATCACGCCGAAGGCCTGGCCGCGTGCGAACTCGGTGCCGATGTGAGGAATGACTTCATGGCGCAAGGTGGCCACCATACCGTCGATCATCCGCTTGATCGAGTTGTTCATGCGCCCTCCACCGGCAGCAGCTTGGAAATCTGGCGCAGCACCGGCGCGATCTGTGTGCCCATCGCCGGCATGCGCATATCGTTGAAGCGCCCTTCCTCGAAGCAGCGCACGGCGGCGATGTGGGTCAGCGCGAGCTTCACCAGCGAAAAGACCAGATAGAAATGCAAGGACGCTGGCTGCACCTTGAAGCCGGCTTCGCGCTCGTACTGGGCGATGAAATCCTCCTTCGACAACAGGCGGCAGACCAGGCCCGAACCGCCGCTGTACTGAGGCAGGAACGCCCAGCCAAGGTCTTCATGCGGATCGCCGAGATGCACCAGTTCCCAGTCGAGGATCGCGGTGATGCGGCCGTTCTGTTCGAGAAAATTACCGAGCCGGTAATCGCCATGGACCAGGCTCACACGCGGCGCGACCGGCAGATTGCGGCGCAGCCAGCGAAACGCCCAGGTGAGCATCGGATAAGGCTTCAGCGCCCAGCGCTGACGGTTCGCTTCCCATTCTTCGATCTGGCGGATCGCGGCGTTGTCGACGGTGATGCCGTTGTCGACAAAGCCTTCCTGACCACGCCACTCGGCGGTATGCAATCCGGCGATTGCCGAGACGAACTGCGCGCCGATGTTCTTGCGATAGCTTTCCTCGAAGCCGGTGGCAGTTGCACTCATCCACGGCACAGGCGCAGAACCCGCGACGCGCTCACTGATGAAGAACGGCGCGCCTAGGATGGACGCATCGTCACTCCACCAGTACGACCGCGGCGCCGGCACTGTCGAGCCTTCCAGCAGCTTCAGCGATGCGTGCTGAGGCAAAGCGCTGTACGGCGCGAACAAGCCATAAGGCGGACCCAGCCGCAGGATCAAGCCCTGCTCGGCGCCGCCATCCTCGCGGGCATCGAAGCCATAAGTGATCCATGAGAAGCCGACGGCGTAGCGCGTGAACTTGCCGAGCGTCCACGGACGCTTTGTCTGCGCCTGCAGATAGCTCGCGAGTCGCTCGCGGATACGCGCCTCGTCGGACAGCAGATCGGGCGCCTGGATATCGACGGCTAACATCTTCATCAGCTCTTCTTGCTGCGGGTCGAATTTTTTTTCGGCCCTTCGACCAGCACCTTGGGCGGCGTTTCGAGATGAAAGCCATCGAAGGCTTCGGAGTTGCACTCCTGCCGCAGCGGACCCCAGCAGATACGGGCGTTGGGCGAACCGCCGTCGATGCGGATGCAGGCACCAGTGATGAAGGCAGCACCCGGCGACAGCAGATAGACGATGGCGCTGGAGATCTCCGACGCATTGCCCCAGCGCTGCAGCGGAATGGTCTTCGGAATCTCGCGGAAGAAGGCCTGCGCTTCCGGCTCGTAGGTATCCAGCCCGCTGCTGGCGATGCAGCCTGGCGCGACTGCGTTCACGCGCACGCCGTAGCTCGCCCATTCCGAGGACACGCTTTCGGTCAAGGTCCACATGCCGCCACGGGCCGAAGCCGAATGCGCGTAGTTCGGCCAGCCGTTCCAGATGTCGGCAATCATGTTGACGATCGAGCCGCCGTTGGCCTTCATCCAGCGCTTGTAGGTTTCGCGCATGAAGATGAAACCGCCGACGAGGTTGTTGCGTACCACGGCCTCGAAGCCCTTGGTGCTGATGTCTTCCGCCGGCATGCGGTACTGGCCGCCAGCGTTGTTGACCAGGCCATCGATGCGTCCGTGCTGGGCGATGACAGCGTCGATCGTGTCGCAGACCTGCGCTTCTTCGCGGATGTCACAGACATGGGTGCTGACCTTGCCACCGACCGCTTCGATCTCGGCCTTCACCGCATCGAGCTTGTCCTGCTTGCGGCCGACGATGGCCACCGTCGCGCCCAGCGACGCAAGTTCATGGGCGGTGCAGCGGCCGATGCCACTGCCACCACCGGTGACGATGACCACCTGGCCAGCGAAGAGGTCCGAGCGATAGATCGATTTGTAGCTCATGGAATCGTCCTCTCAGAGCGCGCTGGCGGTGTCACCGGCGCGGCCGCGATCCTTCTTGTCGAAGAATTGCTGCGAGCGTTCCATCACCGTCTGATTGCCGCCGCAGAGCGCATAGCCCCACATCGCTTCGACTCGCAGCTGGTCATGCAAGGGGCGGCCTATGACTTCCAGCAGGGTTTCCTTGGCCGAGACGATCGCTGCCTGATCGTTGCGCAGAATCCGCGAGACCAGGTCTTCAGTCGCCGGCATCAGATCGTCGTGCGGCACCACCTTGTTGACCATGTTGTGCATCAGCGCGCGCTGGGCACTGAACGGTTCGCCGGTCAGGATCATCTCCATGGCGATGCCGACGCCGCAGGTGTTGAGCAGACGAACGATGCCGCCATCCGCCGAGTGCATGCCGCGACGAACTTCGAAGGTGCCGAACTGGGCGCGCTCGGAAGCGATGCGGATATCGCAGGCCATCGACAGTTCGATGCCGTGCCCGAGGCACCAGCCATTGATCGCCGCGACGATTGGCTTGCCGATGCTCGCCAGCGGGCCACGCGTGATACCGCTCAAGCCATCTTCCAGACGCTCGCGGCCGACCATCGGGCCCACCTTCTGCCATTCCGGCGCATGGGTCTTGAGGTCCGCGCCGGCGGTGAAGGCATCGCCGGTGCCGGTCAGGATCGCCACCCGCAGCTTCGGGTCATCACGGAAATCCTTCCAGGCATCACAGAGCAGCAGATGGGTCTCGTAGTCGACCGCGTTCTTGCACTCGGGACGATTGAGCGTGACGTAGGCGACCTCGCCCTTCTTCTCGTACAGAACCTTGGCAGTCATTTTTGGGGCACCTGCTTCGACATCGTCGATCTCCTCGAACGGAACAGCTGTTTATCTTCCAACGGCGCGCCGGCTCAGGCCGAAATGCGAGCAGCCTGCGGACTCTTGTCCAGCGACATGATCAGCTTGCGCAGCACGCGCTCGAGCACGGCGAACTCCTCGTCATCAAGCCCGGAAAACGCAGCCTCGATCGGCTCGCGCAGACGTGGCGCCGCTTCGAGCGCCTTGGCCCGGCCTTCGGGCGTGATGGTGATGACGTGGCGGCGGGCATCGCGCGGGTCGATACTCCGATCGACGTAGCCATCGTTGATCAGCTCCTCGAGCAGCCGGGTCATGTTGGCGCGGCTGGTCCCGACCATTTCGCTCAGTTCACCCGGCGAGGCAGACGCGCCGTCGTTGGCAACCAGCAGACACAACACGTGAAAGGTGTTCTCGGTCAGCCCCAGCGAACGGAACATCGGCTCGAAGTAACTGCTGAGCCCAAACCCGGTGATGCGCAGCAGCCGCACCATCACCGTTCCCGGCATCGACAGCTCCGGCAGCGCCCGCGCCATGCGCGGCGTGCTGTCGGCAACCTGGGCTAATCGCTCTGATCCCTTCATTATCGTTACGTAAATGTTTTACATATGAACGATATGGTTGCAGACTTGTTGTATAGGGACAATGACCACTCGTCGGAGTCAGCTGGATGGACCGGCAATCTGTTCGCGGCGGCTTGTCGCAGCCCAACTGCGAACACACCTAAGCCGGAACTCAACGATTCGGTTCCAAGCTGTTGATTTAATGGTGGGCCCTGTCGGACTTGAACCGACAACCAAGGGATTATGAGTCCCCTGCTCTAACCAATTGAGCTAAAGGCCCGTTTGCGCTCGACTGCATGGATCGCGGCGGTATTGTGCCAGCGTCCGGGCCGGTTTCCGGTGTGGTTTCGACTTGGTTCAGCGATTGGCGGCTGCGGCGCTCGGCACGGCGTCGATCTGGGCGCTGCGAGCGGCGCGGCGGGTACGGCCGGGGCCGTAGCCGTGGATCTTCTTGAAGGCACGGCGGAACGCGGCTTCGGTCTGGTAGCCGAGCTTTTCGGCGATGGTGGCGGCGGAGGATTTAGGATCGGCGAGCAGGCGCAGCGCTTCGGCCATGCGCCACTCGGTGAGGTACTGGTAGGGGCTGACGCCGAGCACTTCGTTGAAGTGCTGCGCAAACGCGGTCCGCGATTGGTGGGCGAGTTCAGCGAGCATCGCCACCGTCCAGGCGCGGCCGGGGGCGGCGTGCATCGCTTCGAGCACGCGAGCCATGCGCGGATCGATCAGCGCGGCGATCAGGCCGCGGCGCTCCTTGCTGTTGGCGATGTGCTGGCGCAGCGCCATGACGAACAGCGCGTCGGCGAGCTTGTCGAGCACCAGTTGCCGGCCGAAGGACTCCTGGCGCGCCTCGTGCGCCATCAGCCGGGCCAGATGGCGAAACTGCTGCTGGCTATCGGCTTCACGGACCACGATCCAGTCCGGCAGTGCATCGAGAATCGGGTTGCGGTTGCCGGTCGCGAACTCGAATTCGCCGCAGAGAATCGAGGTGAAGCGATTGGCGGCTGGGCCGTCATCGGTATCCGGCGGGCTGCGCAGGGTGTGCGCGGCGCCGTGCGGGAACATCACCAGATCGCCGGAATGCAGCAAGAGCGAGGTGCCGGTGCGGGCGAACTCGACCAGGCATTCGCCTTCGTCGATCAGATGGAACATGCCGTGCGGCAAGACGCGCTCGGCCTCGATGAAGCTGCCGCAGTAGTGCGGGTTGTCGCTGATATAGGCGCGCAGCTGATGGGCGCCGAGCACTGCGGCAAACGCGGCTTCGGCCGAGCGATCGAGCATGGGTGGACAACTCTTGCGCCATCAGCACCGGAGCGGCGCGAATCGGCAGCAGCAGTATAGGAAATCGGCTGTCCGGCGATCGTCCGGTTGAACGGATGGCGGCGCTTTGCGGTCATTGCCCGGCATCAAGCACTGGCCAGAATCCATCGCCCGCCGCCAGCCGTAACACCGATCGCCAGCGCGAGCCGGTACAGTTCGCCATCACCAATTGAGCCTTTGCGGGCTCGTTCGAAACAGGAGCAGACAGATGAGCATCATCAACAAGCGCAAGCCCTTGGCCGTAGCCCTTGGTGCGGCGTTCGTGATCGGCGGCGCGGCGCAGGCCTCGCCTCTTTTCGTGGCCAGCGATCTGGCCGCCGGCTACATGGTCGCTTCGATCGACGACAAGGCAGGCGAACATTCCTGCGGCGAAGGTGGCTGCGGTGCAGACATGAAGGCCAAGCCAACCTCGACCAAGGACGCTGCGCAGAAGAACAGCGCCGAAGCCAAGGCCGCCGCTGACAAGGCTGCTGCCGACAAGGCCAAGGCCAGCGAAAGCAAGCCGAAGTAAGTGGCACCTTGATGCCAAGCCCGGGCACTACCGCCACCGCGCCGCGTCTTGCGCAGCCGGCGGTAGTGCGCGGCGCTGGGCTCGGCCTGCGGCGAGCCTTGCTGACACCGCTGGCCGAGCTGGCGCCGGGCGCAATCGATTTTCTCGAGATCGCCCCGGAAAACTGGATGCAAGTGGGCGGCAGGTTCGGCCGGCAGTTCCGGGCGTTGAACGAGCGTTATCCATTTGCGGCTCACGGTCTCAGTTTGTCACTGGGCGGGCCGGCGCCGCTCGATGAAAACTTCGTGCTGGCGCTGAAACGCTTTCTCGATGAGCACCGCATCGCCGATTACAGCGAGCATCTGAGCTACTGCAGCGATGCCCGCGGCCAGCTGTACGATCTGATGCCGATCCCGCACACCGAGGAAGCCGTGGTGCATGTAGCTGCCCGCATCCGCCGCGTGCAGAACCTCCTTGAACGACGCATCGCCGTCGAGAACGTCAGCACCTATGCCGCGCCCGGCCAGCGGATCAGCGAACTGGCGTTCATCAACGCAGTGATCGACGAAGCCGACTGCGATCTGCTGCTC
>NZ_CAISIQ010000027.1 GCF_903885465.1 uncultured Nevskia sp. | reverse complement strand
GCCTGCTGGTAGCAGACCGAGACGGAAGAAGAACGCGATCTCCTGCTGGCGCGAGGTCTCGAGTGCTACCGGGTCGACAGGCCAGTCATGGCCGAGCCCCGGCTGGTTGTGGAACTCGCAGATGCGTCCGAGCGCCAGAATGCGGCTGCACAGATTCAAGTTCGCCGTCTCGGCGAAGACGATGTCGGCGTCGGCATGAAAAATCAGATAAGGCGGCATGGCGCCATCGATATCCGTATCCGGGCTGATGTCGTCGACGAAGCGTCCGAAGCGATCCAACTGGGTTGGGGCCAGGCTGGCCTCCGGCCGAGTTGAACTGACGCCTGAGCGAAGGACTACCGCAGCGGGGCGGAACTCGGGCGAACTGCCGATCGACGTCGTTACCGGAGGATCGAGCAATGATGTCCAGACCGCATTGCCGCCGCCGGAACTGGTGCCGGTGACGATCACGCGGGACGGGTCCACACCCAGCAAGCCGGCCTTTTGCTGGACTTGCTGCAGTACCAGTCGCGCATCATCGGCATTGACATAGGCGTAGGTGCCGAACCGTTCGTTGACCGGCTGATCCGGAGCGACCACGACCATGCCGTACTCAATCGCCCAAAAGGCCGCGCGATTCGTTGGAAGCCCCCCGGCCGCCCAGCCACCACCACTCCAATCGATGTAGGCCGGACGCCGATCAGTAGCGCGCCAACCGGGCGGGAGAAAGACATGGGCTCGAAGCGGTGTTGTCAGATCGGTTTCGTATGCATAGCTGATCGTGGCGCCTTCGACAGTCTTCGGCGTTGTTGCAATGGCATCGATAGTTGTCGTCGTAGCGATGCTGGCGCCGACCGACCCGAGTTGCAGCGTTACCTGATGGGTGGTGCTGAAAGTGTCGGGCATGACATAGCGCACGGTGACGGTGTCGCCATTGCGCACGGTGCCGGATTCCGCGACGTAAGGTCCATCGTTGATGCGATAAAGACCGCCGACGACGGAGACGGGAACCGGCCCGGGCGCATTCTCGACAATCACCGGCTTTGTCGTCTGGACAGAGCCTGGCAACACCAGCCCATCTGGATACATCGAGGCGAGTGCAAGCGTCGGGCGGCTTGGCTGAGTGGGTGCCGGGGCGGTGCGTAGTTGCCAGACCAGGGCGCCCGGGCCGATCGTGATCGGCACCCGATAGCTGCGGCCATATTCCGGTCCCGTCGCAACACGTATACGCAGCAGATCGCCCCAGCGGAGGAGACCGGGCTGATTGGTGAATGGCCCACCGTTCAAGCTGTACTCAGAGCCTGCGCCAAGAGCAATAGGCGTCGGCACGTTGATGCCCCTGATCGGCAACGACGGAGTGACGAACTCGCTGTTGATCGGGATCGCGCTCGCATCCGGTAGCCGGAGGACATCCGGAAAGCGATCAACAGGCGCGTCGGTAGTGACCTCATAGATTGCCGAAGCGCTACCGATTTGAACGCCTGCGGTGCGCACCTCGCCAAGCATCGGCTGCGCGATAGCTAGAATGCGCACCTCGTCGCCGTTTTGCACCAGGCCATCGACATTCACGAATGGCGTTCCGTTCAGGCTGTATTGGCCATCGCTGACGCGAATGCGTGCAACGCCCGACAGGCCGCTGACCGTGATCGGCTCGCTGATGCTGGCCAGCAGCGGAAAGCCGTTTACCGGCGCGAACTGGAAGGCTGCTGGGCGGGCGTTGCTGGGTTCCGTGGTCGCTTTGAAACTGGCAGCAACCCCTCCGATGGTCACAGTTGCGGTAACCAGGCCGGTTGCTGAAGGAATAATGGCGAGGCGCACGACGCTGCCAACGCTGACGGTGCTCGCGGTCGATAACCAGGGCCCGCCGTCGATCTGATAGGCGCCACCGACGATCGAGATTGATGTCTCGGTGTTGATGCCGCTCACGGTGATCGTGTTGCTCGCCACCGCTTGCCCGTCACCTGCCGAAAATGCCGGCGCGAAGTAAAAGGGCTCGGGCCTGCTATCCGCCGGCAGCGTTTCCACGACGAACCGGGCACTGACGTCGCCCACCGTCAACAGCGCCGAACCGGTACTGGAAAGTGCGGTGGGAGCGCGCTTCTGGACTTCGATGATGTCTCCGGCGACGACTGAGCCCAGCGCGCTCGTATAGCCTCGTCCGTTGATGCTGTAGGTCCCGCCAGAGATCGACACCGGCACAGAAACGTTGATGCCGGTGATCTGTATTGCGTCGCTGATCTGCTGGCTACCGGGCTCGACGGTGGAGATTGCCGTCAACCCGAACGCATCAGGAGAACGGTCTTCGACGGGGCTCTCACTGCGGACTGCGGATACGAGGACGTGGGCCTTCGATGTCGCTGCTCCCGCCCCTGCCTGAGCGGCGGAGCCTGTCGCACAGCAGATGATCGGAAGCCAGGAAAGAACGATCCTGGATATGAGCTGGCGGAGCAGATGGTCAAGGCTTCGTTTCCGAACGCCACGTACATCTTTTCGCCAACGCTTTAGCTCATCGCTGGTTGGTCCGCTTTCCTGAAAGGCAGCCATATCTTCGCCCCGGAGTCAGTCGATCTGCTGTCACCTTAACCGGGTCAGTGGGATGAAATCCATTGCATCGTTCGGTCCACAGCGGCTCATGACAGCGGTGACGGAAGACCTTATCGGGAACACGCCGCATTCCGGAGTCCCCTGGGGCCCGCCGTTGTAGCCGCGCTCTTCAGTGTTTGGGACTACGCATTAGAAGGGAAGTTGTAGCCCAGGGGCGATGTGCAACTTCGGAATACAGGTCTGGGATCAGCGATGGACTCTCTCGATCGTCGAGTAAACGACTTCACCGTATCCAGTGGCCGTCGAAGCGTTGTTGCCGAGATAATTGCCGGCCTTGAAGAAGAACTCCTGAAAAAGCCAGGCTGGCCGAAGATCGCGACGATCGATCATCTTGCCGTTGATGGTCGTCGTCACGGTACCGTCGACCACTTTGATTTCGTAGCTGAACTTCTGGCCGATTGCCATTGGCAGTTCTATGTCTGAGTTGACTGAGCTGCCGGCGCGTTGGCGAAGGTTGTAGTTGCCGTAAACGCTAGTCGTGCCATCCGGCGCCCTCTGAAAGATGAGCTTCACCGGGGGCGCGTTATCGAGGCTATGCACCTGTGCGAAGCAGAGGAAGGTGGTGCGTCCCGAAGTCAGTGGCGTCGGCACTCGGGTGATCGTCACGGTGCCGCGCTGGATATGAGTACCGGTCAATCGCCAGTTGACGTCGCTGTTGCCGATTTCAAGCTGCTCGCGCATTTCAGTGCGCGGGAAATCGGAGTCGCTGGTCCTGCCGTTGCCGTTGACCGGCGTCCAGAACACGGTCTCGCCGCCTTGGGCTCGGTAGCCGGATTGGGCAAGCTGGTTGGATGAAGGATTGAACCAGTAGATGGACGAGTAATTCGCCAACTCGGATGCGGGGATTTCATCGGCACCGCTACTGCCATCTTCGTCGACCGGCAAGGTCAATTTTCCATAGGACGACCAAGGCAGAGTGCTGGTCGGAGCCGGAGCTGGGGCAGGGGCAGGGGCAGGTGCGGGGGCAGGTGCGGGGGTTGGTGCAGGAGCCGGAGCCGGCGTAGGTGCCGGAGTGGGTGCTGGAGCAGGAGCAGGAGCAGGAGCAGGAGCAGGAGCAGGAGCTGGTGTTGGAGCCGGGGCAGGCGTGGACGTTGCCGGAGGCGGTGCGGCAGCGTCGGTCGAGGATCCGCTCGGCGAGCAGCCCGATAGCAGAAACAGGGGCACCAGCAACGCCAGAGAGGCGGCCTTTTGCTGGAAGCGAATCGTGCCGCGCCAG
>NZ_CAISIQ010000026.1 GCF_903885465.1 uncultured Nevskia sp. | reverse complement strand
TCGAAAGCCGGCCACGGCAGCTCGGGATTGGCGGCCTGACCGAACTGGAACCAGCGGCCCGTGCCGCTGTACTCGATGGCAGTGATCCGGGCGACGCCCAGCGCGTCGGCGGCGGCGGTCACCGGATCGACCGCCTTCTGCTTGCAGGCGGCGGTTGCCAGCAGAGCGGCGGCGCCGAGCAGGTACAGCGGATACGGCGTGTGGCGGGAAAACATGGGCTTCAGGTCTCGTGATCGTGGCTGCGGAAAGGTGATTCAGAGGAACTGCTCGGCACCGACCAGACCGACCTTGGTCAGTCCTTCACGCTGCACCGCCGCCATCACGCCAGCGACGACCCGGTACGGCACCTTGGCATCGGGGCGAATGTGCAACTCCGGTGCCACCGTACTGGCCGCTGCTGCCTTCAAACGGGCATCGAGCGCACCGGTATCGGCGATCGTTTCGCCGTTCCAGATGATCGCGCCAGCAGCATCGATGTCGATGCGCACCGTTTCGGGGATCACCAATGGCGCTGGCGGGTTGCCGGTCGGCAGATTCAGATTCACCGCGTGCAGCTGAATCGGGATGGTGATGATCAGCATGATCAGCAGCACCAGCATCACGTCTATCAGCGGCGTGGTGTTGATATCGGCGATCACCTCGGGTTCATCGGACGAACTGCCCGAGCCTACGTTCATGCCCATGTGTCTTGCTCCTTGTAGGGGTTGGTCGGGTCAGCCGCGCGGTGGCGGCTGCGTGATGAAGCCGAGCTTCAGGATGCCGGCACGCTGGCTGGCGACGACCACCCGGCCGACGTGCTCGTAGGCCGCGGCACCATCGCCGCGGATCTGCACCTCGGGTTGCGGCTGCAGCACGGCGACCTGCTTGAGCCGGTCGACCAGTTCCTCGTTGTTGCCGATGCGCTGCTCGTTCCAGTAGACGCCACCGTTCTTGTCGACCGACAGGTTGATGTTCTCCGGCTTGGTCACCCGCGGCTGATTGACCTCCTTCGGCAGTTCCACAGGCACCGCGCGGGTGACCACCGGAATGGTGATCAGGAAGATGATCAGCAGCACCAGCATGACGTCGACAAGCGGCGTGGTGTTGATGGCGGCGACGAGTTCGTCCTCGTCGTCTCCGGTCTTGAAGCTGGCGCCCATGGTCGCGGTCTCCTCAGGCTGCGGCAGCGGCCGCGCGCTGTTCGCGGCGACGCTGGCTTGGCACTTCGACCGGCCGGGTTGCCTGCGCGCCGAGCAGCACGGCATGCAGTTCGGAACCAAAGTTGCGGACCTGCTCGAGTGCCGACTTGTTGCGCCGGACCAGCCAGTTGTAGCCGAGCACCGCGGGCACGGCGACGGCTAGACCGATGGCGGTCATGATCAGCGCTTCGCCGACCGGGCCGGCGACCTTGTCGATCGACGCCTGCCCGGCGATGCCGATCGCAGTCAATGCGTGATAGATGCCCCAGACCGTGCCGAACAGGCCCACGAACGGCGCCGTCGAACCGACCGTCGCGAGGAAGGCCAGCCCGCCCTGCAGACGGCTCTGCACCTTGTCGATCGCCCGCTGGATCGAGACCTGGGTCCATTCGTGCAGGTTGATATGCGCATGCAGGCCGCGATGCCGTTCGGTGGCTTCGGCGCCAGCGCGAGCGATGAAGCGGTAGGCACTGCTCTGGTCCAGTGTCTCGACCGCTTCAGTGATAGCACCTGCGGACCAGAAGGTCTCGGTGGCGCGCCGCCCCTGGCGATTCAGGCGGGCCTGCTCCCAGAGCTTGGTGAACAGCACGTACCAGCTGCCGACCGACATCACCAGCAGGATCGCCAGCGTGGCCTTGGCGACGATGTCGCCACCCTTCCACAGCGCATCCAGGCCATAGGGGTTGGAGACGGATTCGGTGGCCAATGCCGTAGTCGTGGCTGGCGCTGCAGCTTGTGCCGGCGCAGCGGCCTGCTCGGTGACGACGGCCGGGCTTGCAGGATCGGCTGCGACGGCATCGGCCGCCTGCGTGGTAGCCGAAGCCAGGCCGAGAAGCAGCGCGGCAACGAAGGTGCGGGAAGTATGTGAGTAGGTCATCGTGGTCTCTCTTGTTGAATGCTCGGGGTTTGGGAATCGGCCTGGTCGTGCGTCGGCAGGATCAGCCGTAGTTGAAGGCGAACGGCACGCGGACACGAACGTCGTGGCCCTGGCCGTTGCAGCGGAACTCGGACACGGCGCGGGTCGCCGTGTTGGTGAACAAGACATTGCTGCTGCTGATGGCGGTGACGTTGCGCACAGTGCCGTCGGCACCGACGGTGAACTCGACCAGCACCTTGCCGGACAGTCCCAGGCGCTCGGCCTGTGACGGATACGGCACGCGGCTACGCACCTGATCCGAGTTCGGACAGGCCACTGCGGCGTTGACGATCGGCGCAGCCACCGGCACCGCTGGCGCTGCCGGCGGCGGCTCGGGCACCGGTTCCGAACTGGTGGTGATCGATGCCACCGGCGCCGGAGCCTCGACCACGACTTCGGCCGGCGGCACATAGGACGGCGGTGGTGGGGTGTTGGTCTGCACGCGCACCTGCTTCGGCGGCGGTGGTGGCGGAGGTGGCGGCGGCAGCGGCTTGATCTCCTCGATGATGCTGACCGTCAGCGGCGCTTTCAGGACATCGACCACCTTGTGCGCAAGCCCGGTCGCAAGCGCATAGGCAATCACCAGATGCAGGCCGACAACCGCCGTCAGGCCAGCAAGATTCTTTCGGGGCTCCGGGTATTCGATGTCGTTCAAGGTCGTCGGCTCTGTTCGTCGGGCTCTGTCGGAGGATTCATGTCTGGAGCGAATGCGTCAGGGGCATTCGATTGGTGTCCCGAATTCAGGGGCATGGCTTGTGCCAATTCACGGAATGGAGCCGATCACGAACTCAAGCGCATGACCCGAATGAGATTTTCTGTTCGCATCAATTCGTCGAATGAATTCTTCGGAACTGGAGTCCTGCTGCTGATCCAGCAGGCCGATCTGTCCACTGTTGGATTGGCAGCAATTTCTTGCGGCAGAAGCTGCAGAACAAGCTTATTCCGCTGCGATCAGCGGCAAGCGCGGGTGCGGCTCGGCCAGGCAGCACTGCGTACTCGTCAAGAAATCCAGCGTGGAACAGAGGGTGCAGGGACTTATCGAAATACCGATTGCGTCCAAGACAATGGCGGCGATTCGTGGATACTGCGGGCCGTCCAGCGTTGCCCGGCGTCGAATCCTGTCAGGACCGCAGGAATGAGGGCAGCACACCAGCCACTGGAATTGGAAGTCTTTCGTTAGACAGAAACGCAGGCCGTACAGTGCTGCGTCTGACAAGCCGATTACGGCAGCGACACCAGGGAGTACAGCATGATGAGCGAGTCTGTTTATGGTGAGCCGAAGATTCTTCAGCTCACGGGAAGCAATGCGGAGACAGTGACCATTCGCGCCAAGGCGCTGGTCTTCGTCGATCCGGTGTCGCAGGCCATCCTTCACCATCTCGAACAGATCGCACCGAGCGAAGCGCCGGTGCTGATCATCGGCGAGACCGGTACCGGCAAGGAGCTGGTCGCCCGACACATTCATGAGCGCAGCGGCCGGCGCGGGCCGTTCGTCGCGGTCAACTGCGGCGCGATCAGCGAGCAGCTGGCGGACAGCGAACTGTTCGGCCACGAGATCGGCGCGTTTACCGGCGCCAGCCGTCGTCGCGAAGGCTGGTTCGAAGCTGCCAATGGCGGCACCTTGTTTCTCGACGAGATCGGCGATCTGCCGCTGGCCTTGCAGGTGAAGCTGCTGCGCGTGCTGCAGGAACGCGAGGTGGTGCGGCTGGGTTCGCGGAAGTCGATTCCGGTCGATATCCGTCTGGTCGCCGCGACCAATGTCGATCTCGCCGATGCCGTGGCGGCCGGGCATTTCCGCCACGATCTGTTCTATCGCCTGAACATCGCCCAGGTGCGCCTGCCGCCGCTGCGCGAACGGCCGGGCGACATCCTGCCGCTGGCCGCGCATTTCCTGAACGTCTACAGCCAGCGCCTGAAAGTGCGCAAGCCGGAGTTCACCGCGGCGACTCGCCAGGCGCTGGAAAGCTACGGCTGGCCGGGCAATATCCGCGAGGTCGAGAACGTCATCCACTTCGCGCTGCTGGTGGCTGAGAAGAGCGAGATCCGGCCCGAGAACCTGAAGCTGAACAGCATCGCTTCGACCTCGATGCAGGCAACGACGGCAGCACGCCTGCCGCCGCGCGAGCAGATCGCCGCGGCGACCAAGGCGCTGCTCGCCGAACCAGGCGACAACCTGTTCAACGAGCTGGAGCGGATCATCGTTGACGAAGCCTTCCGCCATAGCCGCTACAACCAGGTGCGCGCGGCAACCACCCTGGGCATTTCCCGCAACGTGATGCGCACCCTGCTGAAGAAGCACGGCCATCTCAGCGACAAATCCGACGACGGCAGCTACGAAAACGCCGCCGCCGCTTGAGTCTTCCCCAAACTGATCGGAACCAAGAGCAGACCACCATGAATCACTCGAATCGCGCAGCCTGGTTGCTGGCACTGGCCATCGCCGTCCCCACCGCCGCCGCACTCGCCCAATCGGCTGCGGCCCCGACGGTCCTTGCTGCCGCCTCCCCGACCGCGGCACAGGCACCTGCTGCCTGGAAGTACAAGGTTCAGCATCTCAATCGCACGCAGCTGGACGCGCTGCTGGCACGGCCCGATCAGTTGCTGATTCTCGATGTGCGGCGTCCGGACGAACTGGGCAGCAAGGGCAGCTTCCCGGTCTTCCTGAACATCCAGGCGGATCAGCTGGAGCAGAGCCTGAAATTCATTCCCAAGGATCGCGCGGTGGTGACCGTCTCGAACCCCGCCGGCCGTGCCGGCGTGGCCGGCGATCTGCTGGCCGCCAAGGGCTTCAAGGTGGCCGGGGCAATCGGCATCGCTAACTACATCGAGGAAGGCGGTAGCTGGTCGCAGGCTGCGGTCGTGAAGCCGTAGCGATGAGCACGGCGTCCAGCCTCGCCCGCTTCGCCCGGTCTTCCGGTCTTGCAAGCCTGTGCGCCGCCGGTCTGCTTGGCCTCGGTGCTTGCACGAGCGATGCCGTATCGCTCGCACCGGGCGCGCCGGCTGAACTGCCGGCAGCACCTGCGCGCACCGGTGCCGACGCCTATCGGCAATTGCTCGACTACAGCGCCCTCGGTCTGCATCGCACCGGCACCGAGGGCGGCGAGCGGCTGGTCAACTGGCTGGATGGAAGGCTGCGCAGCTACGGCCTGCAGACCAATGTCGAGCCCTTCGACTTCATGCAGTTCGTGCCGCGCAAGACGGCCTTAACATTGGCCGATGGCAGCGACGTCACCGTGTTTCCGTACTGGTATTCCGGCCGCACCGGCAGCGAAGGCCTGCGGGCCGAGCTGGTCGATGTCGGCAGCGGCACGGCAGCCGCTTTCGCGGCAGCTTCGGTAGCTGGCAGGCTGGTGCTGGCCGACATCGCGCTGCTCTCGCGCGGCAACTTCAGCAACCTGGCCGAGGTGATCAAGCGCGCGCACGCGGCAGGCGCGCTCGGCGTGGTCGCGGTGATTCCGGGGCCGGCCAATCTGATCGTTGCCGCCAACGCCGAATCCGAAGCCGGACTGTGCGGCCTGCCGGTGCTGTTCGTCGGCGCCGAGGATGGCCAGCGGGTTCGCCGCCAGAGCGGAAGCCTGGTCCAGTTCACGCTCGATGCCGACTATCGCAGTGGCCATTCGGCGAACGTCATCGCCACCATTCCCGGCCGCAGTGCGGAAACCCTGGTCATCGGCACGCCGACCAATGGCTGGTTCACCACGGCCGCCGAGCGCGGCGGCGGTGTCGGCACCCTGCTGAGCCTGGCGCGCTATTACGCCGAGCGTTACGGCGCCAACGGCACCCTGCCCGACAAGACCCTGGTATTCGTGTTCACCGGCGGCCACGAGGTCGGTTTCCTCGGCCTGCAGCGCTACATCGATGCGCATCCGGCCTTGATTGCCAGCACCTATACCTACGTGCATCTGGGTGCCGCGATTGCCGGCCGCTACGACTATCCGCTGGCCGATGGCCACATCGTCTCCGCACCGATCGCCGATCCGGCGCGCACGCTGTTCGTTTCGGAAAACCCCTTGCTGCAGACGCTGGTATCGACGCGTCAGTTGTCGAGCGGCCTGATCCCGGCGCAGAGCGTGCTGCCGTCGATCCTCAACCCCGGCGAGCAGCGCCGCATGTATGCGCGCGGCGTGCCGATCGTTTCGATCTCCGGCACCACGCTGTATTTCCACACCGAAGGCGATACGCCGGACACCACGTCCGCTGCGCTGCTCGAACCGGCCGTGCAGTTCTACGGCTCGGTGATCGACGATCTGCTCACCGCCGATCCTGCCGAAATCCGGGCCGCCAACACCATCGCGGCACGCTATGCCAAGCCGATACCGGCGCCGGTCTGTGCGGCTCCTGGTAGTTAGCGTGCCCCAGAAACCCGACATAAAGTCCGTCATGCCCGCGCAGGCGGGCATCCAGTTTGGGACTTAGCGCATCGCATCAGAACTGGATTCCCGCCTACGCGGGAATGACGAGGGTTTGCAAAGATTTGAAGGAAAGTGTTTTTGCCTTGCCTGCAAAGGCGAGTCTTACTTCTTCACCGAGTAGAACATCTTCTCCCAGCGCTTCTGCTTGCGCCCCGCTTCGCGCAGGAACGGCGCCAGCGGACCCAGGCCGATCAGCAGCCGGTTGAGCCAATGCCAGGGCTGACGCAGCGGCCGTGCGAAATCGATGAACAGCACGACGCGCCAGCCATCGGTGTCGTTCCAGACTTCGTGATTGAAGGTGTCATCGAAGATCAGGGCCTTGCCTTCCTGCCAGGTGCAGATGCGTTCGCCGATGCGGATGCGGCATTGCTCGCGCGGCTCCGGCACCACCAGGCCAAGATGCAGGCGCAGCACGCCGTTGTAGGCCCCGCGATGCGCCGGGATGTGCTTGCCCGGCGCCAGGATGCTGAAGAAAGCGGTGACGATGCCCGGCACTTCCTGCAGCAGCTTCATCGTGTCGGGGCAGCGCGCGGCATTGCCGCTGCAGTCCATGCCGGCGCCGATCAGGAAGAAGGTTTTCCAGCGATCGTCGGTGGTGATGGTCGACACTTCGCTGATGATTTCGTGAAAGCTCGGCATGCGATCACGTTGCACCATGACCTGATCGAGTTCCGATCGAACGCCGCCCCACCCGCCTTCCAGGGCGCTGGCCCAGGGGAAATCTCGGGTTTCGTACACCCCGAGATCCGGCAGGCGCGAAGCGCGCGCCACGCCGATTTCGAGGCTGTTGACCAGCCCGCGCAGGAAGCGGCCCATCAGGGTCGCCGGCGGTGGCTGGGTGTAAGGGCGCACGAGTAGCTCGGGCGCAGGACGAGGTCTTGACGTCGCTTCTTGCGCGTCGATCTGTCGCTCAGGTTGACTGGACATTGCCTGGCAGATTTTTCCTGGTGTTGTTCTGAAATTCGAACGAGAACAGCGATCAAAGCGTTCGCGGCAGGCACTCGAACAGCCGCGACCAGCCCCGAACGGTCGCGATTAATATCATCTGGCGTGCCCGTTGTCCTCGCTCCCGCAAGCCCGATGCCGCGTCACCACGGGCACGCAAGGTGCTGTCCCGGTTCTCAGCTATCAACCCTGGAACCGCCATGACCGACACCATCGCCGACCGCAATCCACGAAGCATTCCCGGCAACATCACCAGCCCTGGTGCCCTCGCCGCCATCATCACCGGCAACTTCGAACACCAGCTGGATGCCCAGGAAGGGCTGGCCGATCTGTTCGAAGCCGGCTTCGCGAAGGATCAGCTGGCGATGTTCCAGGTCGGCGCCGCCGCTGAAACCGATAGCGCGCAGGATCGGCCGCCGATACCGGCCGCCAGTCACGACTCCGCAGGCCTTGGCAGCAGCGGCGTCCTGGTCGGTGCCATCGGCGCCGCAGCCGTAGTGGCCGCGGCGCCGGCACTGGGACCCGCGGCGGGCGCGATCGCCGGCGCAGGGGCCAGTTTCGGCGCGTTCGTCGATGCGGTAGCTGGCGCTGACCATGACGATGCCGAGCCGGAACAGCCACGCGAAGCTGCGCCCCCGCATCCATCGCCTCGCAGAAGCGGCACGCTGATCGCGGTCTCGGCACCGACGATGGAGCAGCAGCGCCGAGCCGTCGAGATCCTTCGTGCCCACGGTGGAGTGGAGATCGAATGCACCGAGGGCTCGATCGTCGATGGCCGATGGATCGATTTCGATCCGAAGGTGCCGCCGCTGTTGGTGGAGTAAAGCTTTCCCGGCCGATCGACCGGCGTGTCAGTTCGTCAGCGCGGACGGCAGGCCGATCGAGAACATGCTCAGCCGACGTGGTCTATCGGCTGATGGTCGTCTGATTAACCAGATCGCTTCGGCCAGATCACCCCGACACTGCCCATGCCCTTGGTGATGTCCAGTTCTGGATGGGCACGGACCACATCCCGGTAGGAAGGACTGCCGACGACCATGGGCTTGAACTTCTCGAACGTCGCATTGATCTCGACGCGAAGATCCTCAGGCAAGGCAAACTCTTCGTAGCACTGTTCGAGGCAATCGAACATCGCTTTCCAGTGTTCCTCGTTGAGGCCCATGCCACGGTGTGCGGTGACCATGTCCCTGCCCCGGTACATGACATTGCCGCCCCACTGCGCGGACAGGAAGTCCACGAAATTGATGTGCTCCTTGAAGAAAGTGGATTCGGACATGTGATCCCAGATATGCCCGATCACCGGATGCTCCATCGCTTTCCTGAGCGCGGCAGCTGCGAACTGGTAAATGGCGTCATAGCCGCCGAGTCGCGTGTAGAGAGACGCTTGCTGTTCCATGGAAACTTGCTCGCGAGCTGAGGAAGGATGCGAGTGAGCGTATCGATTGGCTTGGGCGGTGGATTGCCTGAGCAGGCCCAGTCGCTTGACTGGAGCGGCCCCCCGTTCGGGGCTTGTGTGGAATAAGCCGAAGATGGTCGCGGTAGCGATGTTGTCAGCCCTCGGTATCCACCGTCACAGAAGCCGAGGCATCTCGACGCAGGGCTCGCGGCGTCTGTCCGAGCACGCGACGAAAGCCGTGCCGCATGCGATCGGCGTCTGCGAATCCTACTGAGCGCGCGATCGCGTCCAGGGATTCGCGACCCTCTTCGACTCTCGGCTTGGCTGCTTCAACTCGTAGCCGCTCGACCACCTTGGCTGGCGTGCTGCCTGTGGCGCGCGTGAAGGCTCGGCCGAATTGCCGCACGCTCAGGTTGGCGATCTCGGCCAGCTTTTCGACAGTCAGCGGCTGATCGAGATGGTCGCGCACGAAGGACAGCACGCGGCGTATGCGATCCGAATCGGGATCGAGTTGCAGCGAGGATGAATACTGCAGCTGGCCGCCGGCACGACGGTGCGAGACCACCAGATGCCGCGCAACGGACGCGGTCACCTCCCTGCCCAGATCCTCTTCGATCAAGGCCAGCGCCAGGTCGATACCGGCGCTGATGCCGGCAGAAGTCCAGACGGCACCGTCGCGGATGAAGATGCGATCGCCGTCGACTCTCACCCGCGGATAGCGCGCCTGCAGATCCGCTGCGTATCGCCAGTGCGTCGTCGCGCGTCGTCCGTCGAGCAGGCCGGCGGCGGCGAGGATGAACGCGCCAACGCAGACGCTGGCCACGCGCCGCACCTGGCCTGAGGCCTCGCGAACCACGGCGACCTGCTCGGCAGGGATGTCGTAGAGCGCCGCGCGTTGGCCACCGATCACGAACAAGGTGTTGAGGCCTTCGAGCGTCGCCGGTTCGCTGTCGAGCAATACCCCTTCGCAGCTTCTGATCAGTCCGCCGGCATTGGACAGCACGCGCAGGCGGTAGCGCTCGCCGTCGATGACGTTGGCGAGATAGAACGGCTCCAGCGCGCCGCTCAGGTCGAGCAGGACGAAATCGGCGGTGAGGAAGAAGCCGATGGTGAGCGGCGAACGGGGCGTCATGGGCGAACGATGCTGGGGCCTGGGTTCGAGCTTAGCGGCGACGATTACGGACGTCTCACCGGTGGCCGGAATCACCGGATATTCGTCCTTGTGCCGGTCTGTCGCGACAGGAAAGCTACAGGCCCTGCCATTGGAGAGCCTCATGAAAATCGCCTGCGTCCTTCACCCGGGATTCACCTCGCTGGACATGATTGCACCGATCACCGTCTGGCAGTTCGTGCCCGGGGTGCAGTTCGAGTTCATTGCCGCGCAGAAGGGCCCGATAGTCACGGATACCGGACTGGAGTTCATCGCCACCCACCGTTACCAGGACGCATCACCAGCGCCGGACGTGCTGTTCGTCCCCGGTGGCGGCAAGCCGACCTTCGATGCAATGGAGGATCCGGTGCTGGTGGACGCCATTGCCCGGCTTGGCGCACAAGCCCAATGGGTGACCAGCGTCTGCACCGGTTCGCTGCTGGTTGGCGCGGCTGGTTTGCTCAAGGGCTACCGGTCGAGCTGCCACTGGTATCCGCGAGAGTGGCTGAGCAAATACGGCGCGATCCCGGACGATGCGCGCGTGGTCATCGACCGTAATCGGGCCAGCGGCGGTGGCGTGACAGCGGGCATGGACTTCGCACTGCGCCTGGCCGCTGAATGGGGCGGCGAATCTGCCGGGCGCTTGATCGAACTGATCGTCGAATACGCGCCGCAGCCGCCGTTTGGCACCGGACGCCCGGAACTGGCTGACGAAGCGACTCTGGTGACGGCGCGGCAGATCAGCTCGACGATGATGTCGGAGGCGGTGGTGGATCGTGCCGCGGCGCGGCTGAACGATCGGCGTCTGGCCGAAGCCTGACGCGAGCTTCAGCCCGGCAGGCGCTTCGGCGGCCGCAATCCGGGCCCGATGATCGGCGAGATCTCGCGCACGTCGAGCGGCTCCCGGCATTCGGAGCACACGGTGACTGGCTGAAATTTGTGGCCGCACTTCTGGTGGACGAATTCCAGCGGCGCGCCCGCTTCGCCGGCTAGCCACTTGTCGCCCCAAGCCACCAGCGCGAGTTGTACCGAATACCAGTCGCGGCCCATCTCGGTGAGCCGGTATTCATAGCGCGGCGGCCGCTCCTGATAGGCGACCTTGCTCATCACGCCGAGCTTGACCAGCTTGGCCAGCCGGCCGGCCAGCAGATGCCGGGTGATGCCGAGCTCAGCCTGGAAATCGTCGAAGCGGCGCGTGCGTAGAAAGGCATTGCGCAGGATCAGGATGGTCCAGCGATCGCCGACGATGGCCAGGCTGCGCGCCACCGAACAGGCAGTGCCGTCCAGTTCCCGCCATTTCATTTCCCTGCCCCGATCAAGTGATTGCCCATCGGAGGCAGTCTAGCTTGACAAGGTTCTATTTTGGAACTTACGCTGACTACGCCATCAATCAATGGCAAAGTATGTTTATTCAGTGGCAGCGTCAATTCCTGAACGGAGCAAGCACCGCATGACTCAATCCGCCCTCGCCGCCGACGCGGCGCTGCCCGACGAAGGCCGTAAAGCTGACGCGCTGCAACCGGCCCGTTATGTGGACTCCGATGGCGTGCAGCTCGCGGTCTACACCTGGGGCCGGCAGCCGACCGCACGGCAACCGCGTCCCACCTTGCTGCTGGTGCACGGCTATCCCGACAGCGCCGAGGTGTGGACTGCCGTGGCGGAGCGGCTTGCGAAGCGTTACTTCGTGGTCGCCTATGACGTGCGGGGCGTCGGCCGCTCGTCCGCACCGCGCGGCACCGAGGCTTACGCCTTGAAGCACCTGGTCAATGATCTCGCCGCCGTTGCCGGTGCCGTCAGCCCGCAGGCGCCGTTGCATCTGGTCGGTCACGACTGGGGTGCCTTGCAGGGCTGGGAGGCGCTGTTGTCCGAGCAACTCGCTGGCCGTATTGCGTCCTACAGCACGGCGGCGCCCTCGCTGGATCATGCCGGCCTCTGGTTTCAGCGCCGCCTGAGCAAGCCGACACCGCGGAATCTCCTCGAATGCGCCAGCCAGATACTGGGCTCGGCTTACATCATGGTGTTCCAGTTGCCGCTGCTTCCAGAGCTTGCCTGGAAGCTGCTGGTGGGCCGCAACTGGCCACGCCTGCTGGCCCGGATCGACGGCATACAGACCGACGCGCGGCCGACGCAGACGGCCGACGGCCAACGCGGCCTCGGCTTGTATCGCGCCAATGTGCTGCCGCGCCTGCGGCATCCGCAGCCGCGCCGTACCGAGGTGCCGGTGCAGTTGCTGGTGATGCAGCGTGATCCCTTCGTGCCGGCGCGGCTGTTCGAGTGCGTCGCGGACTGGACGCCGAATCTGCGTCGCACCGTGATCGACGCCGGCCACTGGGCACCGCTATCGCATCCGCAGGCGTTCGCCGAAGCGGTCTCCGCGTTCGTGACATCTGTCGAGGAAGCCTGAGCCATGTCCAGCACCGCACGCTCCGCCATCGTCTCGCGCAAGGTGAAGTTCGACTGGGACAACGCCCCGCTGCACTGGCTGCGCGACGATCCTTTCACCAGCCATGCGATCAACGAGTTCAGCTATCTGCTGGTCGAGGGCGAGCGTTTCTTCTGTCGCCTGTTCCGCGAAGCCCTGCCGTTGGTGACGGACCCGCAGTTGCGCGCCGACGTGCAGGAATTCATCAAGCAGGAGGCCGTGCACAGCCGCGCGCATCACGATGCCATCAATGGTTATCTCAAGCGCATCGGCGTCAGCGGCGGCGCGTTCGAGCGCACCAACGTGCTCCTGTTCACGCGCGTGCTCGATTCACAGCCCTTCGGCCGCAAGCTGCCGAAACGGCTGCAACGCCAGTGGCTGGTGTCGCGCATCGGCATGGTCGCGGCGATCGAGCATTTCACCGCGGCGCTCGGCACCTTCGTGATCGAAGCGAAGACCTGGGAGGAAAGCGGCGTCGATCCCGTGGTCGCCGATCTGTTCCGCTGGCACGGTGCCGAGGAGATCGAACATCGCTCCGTGGCCTTTGACCTGTATCAACATCTCGGCGGCCGCTGGCCGATGCGCGCGCTGATCATGGGCTTGATCATGCCGCTGCTGGTGCAGCGCATCACCGTCGGCACCGCGCGTCTGATGGAGCAGGACCCCAGCTTCGCTCCTGCCGATGCCAAGCCGCTCGGCCTGCGTTTCTGGCGCACCTGGCAGCGCAGTGCCGATCGCGGCAATGTGCCTTCAGTCAGCTGGTTTGCCGGCCAGGCGCTGCGCTTCCTCAAGCCCGGTTACCACCCGGTGCACGAGGCTTCCACCGAGCAGGCGCTGCGCTACATCGCAAGCTCGCCGGGCGTGCTGGCCGCGGCGTGAATCGAAGCTGCGCGCTCGCGGCAAATTCTGCTGAGCGCGCAGCTTCCTGAAGTCTGGTCAGCCGATGAGCAAGTGGGCATAGTCCCGGCTCCGCTGAGCCAGGATCCGAGGAACATGAACACAGCTTTCGAGCCCGTCGTACCGGTCGAGCAGATCAGTCCCGAATGGTTGACCGCGGTGCTGGTCGCAAACGGGCGATTGAACGAGACGGCGAAGGTCGTCGACGTACAGCGGGCAACCTGCGGCACCGGCCAGCTGGGTGACTCCTATCGGTTCACGCTGAGCTACGACGCCCCCGGAGCAGGCCCGGCCACGCTGGTCGGCAAGTTCGCGTCCAAGGA
The DNA here is from genome assembly GCF_903885465.1 of uncultured Nevskia sp. Taxonomy (GTDB): domain Bacteria; phylum Pseudomonadota; class Gammaproteobacteria; order Nevskiales; family Nevskiaceae; genus Nevskia. Next base: position 5,092 of record NZ_CAISIQ010000026.1, on the reverse strand, counting down.
TCCCACCAGCCGTGAGTTCGGCAGCCGCTCCGGCTACTACCGCAGCGAGATCGGTTTCTACACCGAGCTGGCGCCGCAGCTGTCGATGTCGATTCCCACTGCCGTCCACGCGGCACTTGCGGACAACGTCACCGATTTCGTGCTGCTGATGGAGGATCTGGCGCCGGCGCGGCAGGTCGATCAGTTGCTCGGCTGCAGTGCCGATGAGTCGGCACGCGTGCTCGAACAGGCAGCCGCGCTGCATGCCGCCACCTGGCACGACAGCCGGCTGGCGACGTTGGACTGGCTGAAGGGGCCGATCGGCATCTTCACGCACGCCACCGACAACTTCGCCCAGATCGTCAAGACTTTCCCCGAACTCTGCGGCGATCTGGTGCCCGAAACCGATCTGCGCGAAGCCGCGCAACTGATCGACCACGCCGATACCTGGAAGCGCGTGTTCAGCGATCCGCAGTGCCTGTGGCACAGCGATCTGCGCGCCGATAACGTGCTGTTCGACGCCAAGGGCGGCAGCAGCCCGGTAGTGGTGCTCGACTGGCAAGGCCTGGGCTTCGGCCGCGGCACCATCGATGTCGCCTACTGGCTGGGCACCAGCATGACCACGGAGCTACGTCGCGCCCATGAACGCGATCTGGTGGCTCTCTACCACAAGGCCTTGGTCGCCAACGGCGTCAGCGGTTACGACGCGGCGCAGTGCTGGGACGATTACCGGGTCCACGCCATCCACGGCCTGCAGATCGGCGTCTTCGGCCTGGGCGCAGTCAAGCGCACGCCGCGTGGCGATCAGATGTGGAAGCTGTGGATCGAGCGGACTGCGGCTCAAGTACGCGACCTGAACAGCTTCGAGGCGCTGGCCCGGCTCTGAGTTCAACGCCGTCGACCTAGCCTGCCGTCAATTCCCGTGAGGGCGGGAATGAGGGGAATGGGTAAGCGCTTTGCTAGCCCTCGATCTCCCGGATCTGTTTGAGTGCGGCCTTCAATCGCAGCATCGAGAACAGGCTGATCATGCAGGTCAAACCTGCCTGCGCCCACTCGGCTTTTTTCTCCCGCGAAAAGCCCGTCACCCGCTCAAGGAATGCCGTGATCTCGGCTCGGGCGAGGTCGTCGGCGCGCTCCACGTAAATCGTCGACAGGCTGGCATCAAAACCCAGCGCTTCAGTGAAGCCGGCTGCACGCATGTCGCCCCAAACCCCGACGATCTGAGCATCCAGACGGCTGAGATATTGCGCCCCTTGACGGGTGACAAGATGGATGGCGCCGCTCTCGTGCATCGCTTTGGCGTCCACCTCCGCCTGCGGATTTCGCTCGGTGACGGACGACAGGAGCACCAAGGTCTGGTCCGCACCCAAACGCGCAGCGACCAGTTCATCGAGTTGCCATAGCGTTGTGGCACCGCCGGGGACTGGGGCCGAATGGCCATTCAAGGCCTGCTTGATCTCGTCAATCGACAGGCGCTGTTCCGATAGAAGCCGGCGGATGGTCAGAATGCCGCGGACATGCTCTTCGCCGTACTCGGCCACATTAGGTTTGGTCAGCGTGGCCGGAGGAAGCAGACCCTTGCGAAAGTAAACGCGGATTGCTTCACGGCGGGCGCCCGTACGTTGTTCCAGCTCGCGCATCTTCATAGCTCAACGATTTCCTAGGGTTACCCGGCCATGGGTGACTTCCTGACTCGGCCGCCAATCTAACAGTTGACGAGTTTTGCTATTGCGAGTAACGTCAATACGCGTTTTTGTAATACTCAAAATAATAATGCTGCAGGCTAAAGGAAATGGCCACAGCAATCGAGGAGAGGTCGTGCACAAACCTTCGAATGGACGAGCCGAAAACCGCAGCTCTGGCGCCTTGGACCCAGCGGTCAGGCTTCGGAACGCGTCGCCGCTATCGAAAGCAGTTTCCCGTGAGGCTCGATGCGTCGCTGAGTTCTGGCGGGATGCTCTCGACATCCCCGAAGACTTCGTTTTCGCGTTTCAAAAGTCCCTGTATTCCGATCCGCTGATCGAATAAGGTCGTTATCTCAAACAAAGCTGAATACGCCCAATCCGTGGCGCAACCTGGTCGACCGGAGCAACTCATCGTGGCAACCAATATCAAGCATGCATTTCTGGTCCTGATCAGTTTTGGATCGTTGTTGATCGTCTGGCCGTTCGCTTTCGACTGGATGAAGAACGGCGGCAACATCCTCAATCCTTTGTCCTTCTTCACGGACGTCTACAAGCTCGGCGGCGCAGCGGCTTTTCTCACCGTTGATATCGCGGTTGCCTGGACGGCGTTCCTGGTCTGGGTGGTTCCGGATGCCAAGCGCATCGGTCTCGGCGCCAAGATGGGCTGGCTCTTCTTCGCCCTTTCCTACCTCGGTACCTGCTTCGCACTGCCGTTGTATCTGGTCGTTCGCGAACGGCATCTGGATCGTCAGGCGAAGCTGAATCCATCGTCGGCCTTGATCGGCTGACATCTGCGACACCAAGCTGGAGGAAACCTCATGAAAGTCAGAGAACTTGATATTGACTTCACCAAAGCCAAGATCTATTGGGCTCCGGAAGATCCCGAGTTTTCTCAGTTCTGGAATGGCTCGTCGACGTTTCTTCCCTATCTGGAACCGTTTCTGAACAAGGCAGTGCGGGAAGGTTCGAACCGGCTGCCCGACGATCAGGCCGCGCTCAAGGAAGACTGCCGGATCTTCATCGCTCAAGAGGGACGGCACTACCGCAATCACGCCAAGTTCAACCAGCTCCTGAGAGACTCCGGCTATCCCGGCCTTGCCGCTCGCGAAGCGAAGATGAAGGCGGATTACGATCGCTTCTGGAATGAAAAAGGCCTGAAGTACTCCTTGGGCTATGCGGAAGGATTCGAAACATTGGGACCGGTGATTGCCTGCTTCTTCCTCGAAGGCGCGCGTGAGTTGCACAAGCCTTCAGTCGATGATCCAACGGCCGATCTCTGGCGCTGGCATCTGGCCGAAGAATACGAGCATCGGCACGTCTGCAATTACCTGTTTCACAAGATCTATCCCAACGCGTACTGGTATCGCCTTTACGGGATTTGCTACGCCGGTCGGCACATGTTGACCTACATGATCTCCACGGCTTTCTACCTGCTGAATGAAGACTACAAGTCAGGGAAGATCAAGCGGCCATGGCTCAGCCGACTGCGCACCATCGGGATGCTGGGGCGGCTGTTCGCTTACGTACTTCCGCGACTCGTGAAGTGCCTGGGCCCCCGCTACGATCCGATCAATCTTCCGGCTCCGGCGCGCTGCATGGAGGTGCTTGCAGAGGCCGAGGCGAAGTGGACGAGAGTCGCCAAACCATCGGTCAGCGCTGCAGCGGTTTAATCATCACCAACCCGAGACCTCACGCTCATGTTTGCTTACGAAACCGAGTATCTGTTCAGTTACCGCGCCAGCATCGCGCCTCCCGAAGTGATCGGACCCGCGCCGGGCGATATCCGGTTCAATTTCGCGCTCACCGGCGGCGAGATCTCCGGGCCGAAGCTGCAAGGCAAGGTGCGCGGTGGCGGTGCTGACTTCGCCACCTTGCGGTCCGATGGCGTGGTGCTGGTCGATGTTCGCGGCACGCTGGAAAGTCATGACGGTGCGCTGATCGACATCACTTATCAGGGCATGCTCGACCTGGGCCCCGATGGTTACGCCAACTTCCTGGCCGGCCAGATGCCAGCAGAGCTCAAGGTCCGTACCGCACCGCGATTCCGCACGGCGCATCCGGCCTACCAGTGGCTCAATCGCATTCAGTGCTACTCCATCGGCGAAGCGGATCTGGCGAAGCTGGAGATCGGCTACGACGTCTACGCCTTGCGCTGAAACCAGAGGCTGGAAGCGTCAAGTGAATGCATACACTTGACGCTGATTCATTGATTGCGTGGACAAGCTGACGGCCGTAAATCCGTAAACATCGTTGGTCTATCCAACGGTGTACCGAACGGTCGTCAGCTCACACGCGATGACCGCCTCATCAGGCGGGATCAAAGCCACCCAGCCCACACCAGTCTGTAACCGCTCGATACCTCGCAGCGGCCTCAGCCGTACAGCTTCACGTAGTCGCGCGCGAAGTTGTAATAGTCGCGGTTCCAGCAGAACTCGCACCAGCCGGTGCCGGTCTGGCCGTCGATCTCCACGGTCACCGCGGCTTCGTTGAGATAGACCATCGGATCGAACTCGAGCTGGATGTTGGCGAAAGCCTTGCAGTCGACCCGCACCTTGCGGCCATCGGTATCGGTGACCGTGGCCTGGAAGGTTTTCTGCATCATCTGATCGTCGTAGGTGAAGTCGTAGGTGACTTCAGTGAGATGGCGCATCACGCCGTCCTGATGCAGGAAGCCGCGGACCTGGCGGCGACCGAAGGACAGCATTTCGAAGAAGTGGATCGAGCAGCGCTCGGTCGTCGCGTGAAACCATTTGTAGTGCTGGTTCAGGCCCCAGATGCGCGGCCCCCAGGAGTGATCGCGAACCAGGTAGCCGTCGCCATTCATCTTGCGGCCGTCCACTTCGAGCGTCGCCTTCAGACGGCCATGCTGCTCGGTGCGGTCATCGCCGTAATACGGCGGGTTGCCGTCCGGATGGGAGCTGAAGGCATACGGCGGATGCAGCGCCTCGAAGTGGCCATCGAACTTGATGCGCTCGCCATTCCAGGCGAGATCGACCCGCTTGTGCGGCTCGATCACTGCCATCCGCAGCGGGCCTGAAACCCAGTTGTCGAAGTTCAGGCTGGCCGCCACTTCCTCGTCGATCTGCTCGTGGATCGGCTCCTTCAGACCCGGCCCGAACAAGGTCGCCCTGCCCTTGGCATGACCATCGGCGAGCACGGTGGGATAGATGAAGCCGGCGATGCCGTGCTCGGGGAACATCAGCATGTGCGCCAGCGATTCCCGGCCGCCCGGCTTCATCGGGTGGCGGAAGGCATGCTCTTTCGGGAAGTCGGCGAAGGATTGGGTGATGACCGGCATATGGATTCTCCTCGGGGTCTTCGGCTCTTGAACGAGCCTTCTGGTAATCGAGCCAGGGCCGTTGATGGCCACCGGCAATACTCGTGGATTTTGTCAGGCTGACGCTGCGTTGCGCTGTCACCGAAGTGAC
>NZ_CAISIQ010000025.1 GCF_903885465.1 uncultured Nevskia sp. | reverse complement strand
CGCGCTGCTGGCGGCCGAGCGCGTGCTGATCCCCGTGCAGCCCAGCCCCTACGACCTGTGGGCCAGCGCCGAGATGGTGGCACTGATCCGCGAGGCCCAGGTGTTCCGGCCTGCGCTGCGCGCGGCCTTCGTCATCAACCGCCGCGTCAGCACCACGGTGATCGGTCGGGAGGCGCGGCAGTCGCTGGCCGAACAGCCGCTGCCGGCACTGCGCGCCGAGGTTCGCCAGCGCATCGTCTTCGCCGACAGCGTGGCCGCCGGTCGGCTCGCACGCGAGACGGCGCCGGACAGCGCCGCCGCACGCGAGATAGCCGCGCTGGTGGACGAACTGCTGCGGTGGCCGACATGACTGCAAAGCCATCACGCAGCAAGCGCGTCGGCATCGGTGCGCGTCCGCCCGCGAATCCGCACGCCGAGGCGTGGATTCGCCAGGGCGACGCCGATGCGCTCAACAAGGGCGACCTCTACACCGCACGCCTCACGCTCGACGTGACGCCCGCGCTACGCGCGCGCATCAAGATCGCCGCCTTCGGCCAGGGCGTGACCGTGGCCGAAATGCTGCGCGGCCTGCTGGAACGGGAGTTTCCCGACAAGCGCCCGGAGAACCTGCCATGAACGCATCCGTTCTGCCTGCCGCTCACGCGGCGACGGCTGCACCGGCTACTGCGTCGCTGCCTTCGCTTTCGACGCTCGCCGGCGAGGCCGGCAACGTGCCACTGACGCGCGTATCGCTGGCCTACATCGAACCGCGCTTCAAGCTCTACCTGCGCTTCGGCGAACCGGCGCGCACGCTCCAGCTCGATCGCTGGCGGCGCTGCGCGGTGTTCCTGCCGCGTGCAATGTTCTGCCGTGTGCGCTGGCAGGCCAACGACTACGGCACGATCCGCTGGCAGCTCATGGTGATGCAGGCTGGCACCCCGCTGGATGCCTTGCAGCGCATCCCCGGCGTGCGGCCCGGCGCGCGCCTGCTGCTGCACGCCGAAGGCGAGAACTCGGTGCGCGCCGTGCTGGAACGCATCGACGCCATCGAGGCGCTGGGCATCGCCCCGTCTGCCGTCTCGCCCGCGTACTGGCGCACGCTGGGCAACCGGCTCGCGGCGCGCCTGCCGCTGCCCGAATACACCGCCGAGCGGCATACCGCCTGGCTCGCCGGGAAGGTGCTGCCATGACGACCGTTTCCACTTCATCCGCCTCGCCGCGTCCTCGCTCGCGCCTGCGCGCTCGCCTCGTGCTGGCGGGCCTGACCGCCTGCGGCCTCGCTGCGCTGGCCTGGGCGGCTTTCGTGTCGCCGCTGCCGCGCCTGACGTACAACCCATCCGACAGCGTGGCGGTCGGCTGGTATCGCATCGAACCGTTCGACCCACGCACCGCCTCGCTGCCACGTCTGCTGTCCGTGGACAGCATCGTGCTGGTGCCGCTGCCAGCCGAGGCCGCCGCACTGGCTGCGCAGCGCGGCTACCTGCCGACGCGCGTTCCGCTGCTCAAACGTGTGGGCGCAGTCGCACCGCAACACGTTTGCATCGGCGCTGGTCAGGTACGCATCGACGGCGTGCCTTCGGCCGCCGTGCTGCCTGCCGACCGGCTGAGCCGGCCGTTGCCATCCTTGCAGCTTTGCCGCCGCCTTGAACCGGGCGAGCTGTTCCTGTTGAGCGTGACGAATCCGGCATCGTTCGATAGCCGGTATTTCGGCCCGGTCAGCGCATCCGCCGTGATCGGCGTCGCGCATCCGCTCTGGTTGGAGACACGCCCATGATGGTCGCCGATTCGCTGCACGTTGCCGCGCATCCCATCGTGCGATCGGGCGTGTTGTTCCGGCTGCTGCTGCCGTGTCGTCGCGCGTGCAGTGCGAGCGATGACTTTGCGTATTCGGCGCCGCACTTCGCGCAACATCCGGCGCAGCCGTCCAACGTGCAGGCGTCTTGCCTTGAACACGCCCGGCCTGCGGCCATTGGCGGGTTCGCCGGCGCGCTGGCTGCAAGCAGCACAGCGCCGCCGGGCCGCCGCTGCCCGGAGCGACAGCGAGGGGCAAAGGCGGAAGGCAAGACAAAAGGGTGCGGCACCTGTCGGCCCGCAAAGCCAGTCTGCACATGGGGGTGGCGCGACACGCAGCAGCTTCGCCACCGTGCCGCGTGGGGCGCGAAGCCCGCGCCGATGCGGGCATGTCCGCGTGCTTCGCACGCCCGGACACGCCAGAACTTGCAAGGAGCACAGCCATGACCGACCGCCGCGACGACGATTTCCGCATCCGTCCCAGCGCCCCGAAGAACCGGGGCCAGAGCTTCGTCTCCAAGGTACTCAAGCAGGCGGGCAAGGCCAGCAGCGGCAAGTCGGCGGTGCGCCGTCCTGGTGGCAGTAGCAAGAGTGCCGGCTCCGGCCAGCGGCCCGGCTCACGCTTGGGACGCGGCCACACGGCGGCGCGCTTCGCGGGGGCGAAGCTCACGTCCATGTCGCGGCGTGTGACCATCAAGACGCTGCTGCTCAATCAGCACCGAACCAGCCCGCAGTCGCTTGCCAAGCACCTGCGCTATATCGAGCGCGATGGTGTGGGCCGCGATGGCGAGTCGGGCCAAGCCTACGGGCCGCAGACCGATGCCGCCGACCTCGATGCGTTCAAGGAACGCTGCGCCGACGACCGGCATCACTTCCGCTTTATCCTTTCGCCCGAAGATGGCGCGGAGCTGGAAGACCTGCGCACCTATACCCGGCACCTCATGGGTCGCATGGAGGCCGACCTTGGCACGGGCCTCGATTGGGTGGCCGTCAATCACTGGAACACCGACAACCCGCACACGCACATCGTCGTGCGCGGGCGCGACGACACCGGCAAAGACCTCATCATCGCGGGCGACTACATCGCCGATGGGTTCCGCCATCGCGCCGCCGAACTGGCGACCGAATGGCTGGGGCCGCGCACCGAGCTGGAGATCCAGCAGACCTTGCGGCGCGAGGTGGATCAGGAGCGGTGGACGAGCCTGGATCGCACCTTGAAGCGCGAGGCCGGCGACGATGGCATGGTGCATGTCGAACGGCTCAACGAACCCCGACTGCAACGCCAGCGTCTGCTGCTGATCGGCAGGTTGCAGCGTTTGCAGCGCCTGGGCCTGGCCGACGAGGCCCAGCCCGGCACGTGGACCGTCCACAACGATGCGGAAAAGACCCTGCGCGCCCTGGGCGAGCGCGGCGACATCATCCGCACCATGCAGCGGGCCATGCGCGGCGAGCCACGCGAACTGGCGGTGTTCGAGCCTGGGGACGATGGCCGAACCATCCTCGGCCGCGTGGCCGCGAAGGGGCTGGCCGACGAACTGCACGACCGGGGCTATCTGGTCATCGACGGCGTGGACGGCAAGGCCCACTACGTTGCGCTCAACGCCCGCGACGAGCTGGCGAACTATCCGACCGGCGCCGTGGTGGAGGCAAGGAGATCGGCTGACGTGCGCGCGGCCGACAAGAACATCGCCGCGTTGGCGAGCGATGGCCTGTACCGCACCGACCACCACCTTGCCATCGCGCAGGGTCAGGCCGTGCCCGGCCGCGATCCGCAGGAAGTGGTCGCGTCCCACGTCCGCCGGCTGGAAGCCTTGCGCCGTGCCGGTATCGTGGAACGGGTGGCCGAGGGGCTATGGAAGGTGCCGGACGACCTGCCCGAGCAGGGCCGTCGCTACGATGCGCAGCGCCTGGGCGGCGTGGCGGTGGAGCTGAAATCGCACCTGCCCATCGAGCGGCAGGCCCGCGTGATCGGAGCCACCTGGCTCGACCAGCAGTTGATCGGCGGCGGCTCGGGCCTGGGCAACCTGGGCTTTGGCAGCGAGGTCAACCAGGCGATGCAGCAGCGCGCCGAATTCCTGGCCGAACAGGGGCTGGCAGAGCGGCGCGGGCAGCGCGTAATCCTCGCGCGCAATCTATTGGCGACACTACGCGATCGGGATGTGATTCGGGCTGCCAAGGATATTGCCACCGAAACCGGGCTGGAACACCGTCTGGCGGCCGATGGCCAGCGCGTGACCGGCATCTACCGGCGCAGCCTCATGCTCGCCAGTGGCCGCTTTGCCATGCTCGATGATGGTATGGGGTTCAGCTTGGTGCCATGGACGCCGGTCATCGAACAACGACTCGGCATGCTGATTTCTGGGCAGGTACATGGTGGCACCCTATCCTGGCAAATCCGACGGCAGCAGGGTTTATCCGTTACCTGACGCCAGCAGCGATTGAGCACCTACCGACCGGATGCGTCTACAGCCGTTCAGCGTCCGGCAAACTGCGGGACTCGCTTTGCGACGAACGCGTGAACCGCTTCCAGCGAATCTGTGGTTTTCGAGGCTCGATTCATTTCGGCCGCCTCCAGCCTCAATGAGGTCGCCAGATCACTCTCGAAGGCAGCGAGTTGCAGGCGCTTGGCGCCCGCATAACCTTGCGTTGGTCCGACCGAAAATTGCACCGCCATACGCCGCGCTTCGCCCAGCAGGCTCTCGCCAGGAACCACTTTCTCGACCAATCCCCAGGCCAAGGCCTCGTCCGAACTGACTACGCGATTGGTCAAGATCATGTCTCGTGCGCGTCGTCCACCCACTGCGCGTGGAAGTAGCCAGCTGATGCCGAAATCCCCCGCGTATCCGAGGACGGTATGGGCCGCCACAAACTTCGTCCCACTTGCGGCAATCAGGTAGTCAGAGGCCAAGGCAAGCCCGAGACCGCCTCCGGCCTCCGGCTACCGCGCCTTGTACGGCGCAGACTACCGGGAACGGCAGGCTGGCGAATTGAGGAATCATGCTTTCGGCCACTCTCAGTTCGTCATCGACCAAGGTAGACAACGCATCGCCTGCGGCCACCATTTCTTCGATGTCGCCTCCGCAACTGAACATCCGGCCCTCGCCGCGCAGCAGCAAAGCTCGAATCGAGCCATCGCGTTCGACATCTGCAATGACACCAGCGAGCACGTTTACGACCGACGTGCTCAACGCATTCATTTTTTTTGGCGAGTTGAGTGTTATGGTCGCGACGGCACCATTCTTTTCGAGAATTACCGGATTTCCAGGCATGCTGACGTTCCCTGATTGATCAAAATTTCAGCGTCAGCGTCAGCGCGGCGCCATGCGAATGGCACCATCCACACGAATGGACTCGGCATTCATGTAGCCGCAAGTAACGAGAAACTCGACGGCCTGCGCGAATTCATCGGGGTCGCCTAAACGCTTGGGGAAGGGCACGCTGGCCGCCAGCGCCTGTTTGACGTTGTCCGGCAGACCCAGCAGCAACGGTGTACCGAAGATCCCCGGCATGATGGTGTTGATCCGGATCCCTTCGTCCATCATGTCGCGCGCGATTGGCAGGGTCATGCCCACGATGGCTGCCTTGCTGGCCGCATAGCTGGCCTGGCCGACCTGGCCGTCCTGCGCGGCGGCCGAAGCGGTGTTGACGATGACGCCGCGCTCGCCATCGGTCAGCGGCGCGAGCGTCAACATACCCGCGGCTGACTTGGCGATGCAACGGAAGGTGCCCACCAGGTTGATCTGAATGATGCGATTGAAGCGATCTGCCGCGCATGGGCGGATTTCGCCGGTTTTCTTGTCGCGGCTGACAGTCTTGACGGCATCGGCAGTACCGGCGCAGTTGACCAGAATGCGCTCCTGCCCGATGGCCGCACGGGCCTTGGCGAAGGCGGTGTCCACCTGCTCCTCAGATGTCACGTCCACATTGCAGTAAACGCCGCCGAGTTCGCTGGCCAACGCCTGGCCGACGGTTTCGTTCATGTCGAAGATGGCGACTTTGACGCCACGGCTGGCCAAACGCCGGGTCGTGGCGGCTCCCAGGCCGGAAGCGCCCCCGGTGATGATGGCCGAGATGTCGGAGTTCAGTTGCATGGTTTTTCCTCGATGGATGACAGATAGACAGGCGTTATTGGCCCGTGAAGTGGGGGGTGCGCTTGCCCAGGAATGCCGCTTGCCCTTCCAGGTTGTCGGCCGAACGCAAAGCGACGAGGAAATTACGCTTCTCATGCTCCAGGCCTTGCGCGAGCGGAGTCTCAAAGCTGGCCAGTGCCGCATCTTTCGCCAGCGCCACGGCCAGCGGCGAATTGGCTGCAATCCGGTTGGCCATCGCCAACGCCGTCGG
>NZ_CAISIQ010000024.1 GCF_903885465.1 uncultured Nevskia sp. | reverse complement strand
CGCGCTGCTGTTGCTCGCCGCCGCGCTGCCGTTCGCCGCTTCCGCCCACAAGGGCTGGCTGGCACCGTCGAAGACCGTGCTCAACGTCGATCAGTGGATCACCGTCGATGCCGGCGTCTCCACCGACCCCTTCGTCCGTGATCACAACGCGATGAAACTCGACAACCTGGTGATCACCGCGCCGGATGGCAGCACGGTGCCGGCCGAGAACAGCGCCAGCGGCAAGCTGCGTTCGACCTTCGATCTGCAGCTGAAGCAGGTTGGCACCTACCGCATCGCCATCCTCAACGAAGGCTTGAACGCGAGCTGGACCGAAGATGGCAAGCCGAAGCGCTGGCGCGGCACCGCCGACAAGTTCGCGGCCGAAGTGCCGGCCAAGGCGGAAGGTTTGAAGGTCAGCGAATCGCAGGGCCGTCTGGAAACCTTCGCCACCGCCGGCAAGCCGAACGACACCGCCTTGAAGCCGACGGGCAAGGGTCTGGAACTGGTGCCGGTCAGCGGCATCGCCGATCTGTTCGTCAGCGAGGACGCGACGTTCCGCTTCCTGCTCGATGGCAAGCCGGCACCGAACCTCGAAGTGGAAGTGATCCGCGACGGCACCCGCTATCGCAATGCCATCGGCGAGAAGAGCTTCAAGACCGATGCCGACGGCCTGGTGAAACTGAGCTGGACCGACGCCGGCCTGCACTACATCAGCGCCAGCGTGCAGGACGCCAAGACCAGCGTGCCGCAGGCCAAGGAACGTCGCGCCAGCTACACCGCGACCGTGGAAGTGCTGTCGCCGTAATGAGTCAGGGACTGGCGCTCTGATGGATGACGGCGCGCCGCTCGCTGATCGGCCGATCGAGCTGCTGATTCCGGCGCAGTTCAGCGCCGCCACCCATGCCGGGCCGGATCGTGCGGCGCAGGTGGTTGCCTTGTCCGGCACGACGATGGGTACTACCTGGTCGGTCCGCTGCACCATGCGTGCGGCGGATCGTCAGGACGCCGTTCGCGTCGGCATCGAAGCGGTGCTGGCCGATCTCGTTGCCCAGCTCAGTCACTGGGAACCGTCGTCGGCGCTGTGTCGTTACAACGCGGCACCGGCCGGAACCTGGCAGCAACTACCGGGCGATTTCGCCGAGGTGCTCGACGCTGCGCTGCGCATCGCCAAGGCCACGGACGGCGCCCTCGATCCCACCGCCGGCCCGCTCGTCGATCTCTGGGGCTTCGGGCCGCTGGGGCCGCGTGTGCAGCCGCCATCGAATGCGGAAATCGAAGCTGCGCGCGGTCGAGTCGGCTGGCAGAAGCTGAGGCGTGATCGTGATCGCCTGCAGCAGCCGGGTGGCATCGCGCTGGATTTCTCGGCGATCGCCAAAGGCCACGCGGTGGATCGCGTCGCGCTGTGGCTGCACAGCGCCGGGCTACCGCATCACCTGGTCGAGATCGGTGGCGAACTCCGGGGCCAGGGCGTCAAGCCCGATGGCTCGCCGTGGTGGGTCGATGTCGATGGCCGGGCGCAGAACGAAGCACTCTCCCGCATCGCGCTCGACAGCCTCAGCGTCGCCACCTCAGGCGATGCCTACCGGCACTACGAGCACGCCGGCCAGCGTTACGCGCATACGCTCGATCCGCGCAGCGGCATGCCACTCGTCGATGCGCCAGCTGCGGTCACCGTGGTTCATCCTCTGTGCCGCGAAGCCGACGGCTGGTCGACGGCCTTGAGCGTGCTCGGACCCGATGCAGGGCTGCTGCTGGCGGATCAGCTGGGGCTGGCGGTGCGCTATGTGCTGCGTGATGGGCTGCGCGATGGCGAACGCAGCCGCACGCGATGCAGCCGCGCCTGGGCGGTACTTGCCGATCAGGAAAACGCTTAGCCCGCGTCAAGCCAGCGAGCTGAACCGCACCTCGTCACCGCTATCGACATCGAGCGCCTTGGCCAACTCCGGCGGCAGGGTGATGTGGCCGTTCTTGATCGCGATCTCGGCGTAGGCGCAGCGGAAGGCATCGAGCTGGGTGTTGGCGATCAGGCAGGGCGCGCCCTGCAGCGGCTTGCCGATGAACACGGTCACCACCTGGGCGCGGCGGATGGTGCGGATCTCGTCGAGCGGCGCTTCGACGCTCGGGCCACCATCGAAGATGTCGATGTAGCCCTGGTAGCGGAAGCCTTCCTGTTCGAGCAGATGCAGCGCCGGTTCGGTCTGCGCGTGTACCTTGCCCATTACCGCTTGCGCGGCTTTCGGCAGCAGCACGGCGTAGATCGGATGCGGCGGCATCAGCTCGGCGATGAAAGCCTTGTTGCCGGTGCCGACGATGTGCTCGGCGCGGTCGTAATCGACGGTGAAGAAGTAGCGGCCCAGGCCTTCCCAGAACGGTGAGTGACCGTTCTCGTCGGAAACGCCACGCATTTCGGCGATCACTTTCTTCGAGAAGCGATCGGGGAAATTGGCCATGAACAGGAAGCGGCATTTCGACAGCAGCTTGCCGGCACCTTCGCCACGGAAGCCGGGCTTCAGGTACAGCGAGCAGAGCACGCTGGTGCCGGTCAGATCGTTGGACAGGTACAGGGTCGGCACCCGGTTGTAGATGCCGAGTTCGCGCGAGGCATGGATCGTGGTGCCGACGCGATAGCTGTAGAACGCTTCGTCGAGCCCGCAGGCGGCTTCGATCGCGCAGCAGGCGCCGATCTCGCCGGTGTCGGTTTCCTCCATCACGAACAGGTAGCGCTGCTGACCGGGTTCATCGACATCGGCCGCGAACGAGGCTTCGGACAGCGCGATCTTCTTGGCCAGGTATTCGGGCACCGGCGGCAGCGAAGTGAAGCCGGCGCCGGCGGTTTCGGCCATCTCGACCAAGGCGGACAGATCGGCAGCGCGGATCGGGCGGATCAGTTTCATTGGGCTCGTTTCAGTAGACGCGAAGGCCGTTTTCGACCGGTTGATCGACGCTCAGCGTCACCAGCCCGGTCGGCGAATCGATGGCCAGCACCAGGCATTCGCTGAGGACGGCAGCGACCTTGCGCGGCGGGAAGTTGATGACCGCGATCACTTGCTTGCCGATCAGCTCGGCAGGCGTGTAGCGCTCGGTGATCTGGGCGCTGCTGGTCTTGATGCCGAGCGCGCCGAAATCCAAGGTCAGCTGGTAGGCCGGCTTGCGCGCCTTGGCGTTCGGCTCGCAAGCCAGCACCGTGGCGACTCGCAGATCGCAGGCGAAGAAGGTGTCGATGTCGGTTGGCGCAGCCGGGGTCTGGTCGATCATGGCGGTGGTCACGGCATCGGCCAGTGCAGCTCGCCGCTGGCGAGCTTGAGCAGCAGGCTGGCGCTGAGCCGGGCACGTTCGGCGAGGCTGGACCAGCGCATCCATTCGCGATCCGAGTGGATGTCGCCACCGACCACGCCGAGGTTGTCGACATTGGCCAGTCCGGCGGCGGCGAGGTTGTTGCCGTCGCAGCAGCCACCGGTCGGGCGGAATTGCAGATCCAGACCGAGGTCGCGACCGCAGTCGCCGAGCAGCGCTTGCAGGCGCGCAGTGCCGGCGGAGATCACTTTCGGCGGCCGGGTGAAACCGCCGTGGCGCTCGACCTTGAAGCCGTTGCGATCGTTGGCGCGGGTCAGCAGCAGATCGAGCTGATCGTCGAGCCAGCATTCGTCGGACGGCTGCGAGGTGCGCACATTGAACTTCAGCACTGCGCGGTCCGGCACGATGTTCAGCGCGCCGCCGCCGTGGGTATAGCCCAGGTTCAGGGTCAGGCCGTCGCGCTGGCCGTTCAGGCGATGCAGTTGCAGCGCCAGTTCGGCAGCGAGTGCAATGGCGTTGCGACCGTCTTCGGGATTGCGCCCGGCGTGTGCGGCGCGGCCTTCGATGACCAGATCGAAATTGCCGCTGCCCTTGCGCTCGGAAGCGAGGCCGCCGTCGGCATAGGCCGGCTCGTAGATCAGGCCGAAGTGATGGCGAGCCGCGGCTTCGAGCAGCAGCGGCGCCGAACCCTGGCTGCCGATTTCCTCGTCCGGATTGAGCAGCACTTCCCAGCCGATGCGTTCGCGCTGCGGACTGCGCTCCAGTGCCGTGAGCGCCAGCAGCATGGTCAACAGCCCGCCTTTCAGATCGGCGACGCCGGGGCCGTTGAGCGTGTCGGCGTCGAGCCAGCGCGCCTGCTGAAACGGATGTGCGGTGCCGAACACAGTGTCGAGATGGCCGCAGAGAAACACCTGCAGCGGCGCTTCCGGTCGCAGCCGCAGCCGGCGCGCATGACCGATCGGCCGAGTACTGCGATCGCCGCGATCGCCGGTCGCGATCGATGCCGGCAGCGCAATGGTTTCGGCCGTTGCGCCAAGCGGCGCGAACAGCGTCAGCAGGCTGGCGCCGACCGCATCGACGCCGTCCGGATTGAAGCTGCCGGAGTTCTGGTTCGACAGCCGCAGCAGCGTGTCGCGCAGCGCCTCGGCCTCGGTGGAGATCGAAGCCAGGATCGCGTCGTCGGTCGATGAGCTAGCGCGCATGGGTCCGAGTGTACCGGCCCGGGAACTGTCAAACGCCTGTCGCCTGCTCGTCACGTCGCGAAGGCAGGCTCCGGTCATTAGTGATTCGACATTCAAAGAACAGACTTGGGGGCGTTATGGAAGGCAATCGGGTGAAGGGACTGATCGCGCTCGCCGCGCTGGCATCGGCCGGCACGGCGTTCGCGCAGGCAGCTGGCGGTGTGGTGATCTCGCAATTCGCGGTGCGCGGTCCGGCCGGCGGCAACGACGAGTTCGTCGAAATCTTCAACGCCGGTTCCTCCCCGGTCGCCATCGGCGGCTGGACCTTGCAGGGCTGCGCCAACGGCACGCCGGGCAATCCCGCAGTGCGCGCCACGGTGCCGGGCGGCACCAGCCTGGCGGCCGGCCAGTTCTATCTGTTCGCCAACACTGCGTCGGCCGGCTATTCGCTGGGCGTGACCCCGGACGTGACCTACGCGACCGGCTTCACCGATTTCTCGGCGACTGGCTTCTCCGGCATCCGTCTGGTCGCCGGCAGTTCAGTCATCGCCACTGCACCCTTCGTTGATGCCGTCGGCTCGCCGAGCAGTCCCTGCCGTGAAGGCACCGGCATCGTCACGCCGGCGACGACCGGTGGCACCAGTTACTCATTCCTGCGCAGCCTCGCGGCAGGTGTCGTGCAGGACGGCAACGACAACGCCAGCGATTTCCCCGGCCCAGCGGCAGCGGGCATGCCGCGCAACAGCACGACCATCATCGGCGGCGGTGGCGGCAACCTGCCGACCGTCAGCCTGGCCGTGGAGCCGGCCGCGTTCAGCGAACTCGGCGGCTCGGCAGTCGTCACCGCGACACTTTCGGCAGCCTCCACCACGCGGGTCACCGTCAACCTGTTGTTCGGTGGCGCGGCGAGCAATGGCACGGACTACTCCGCTTCGAGCGCATCGCTGAGCATTCCGGCTGGCGAGCTGTCAGCGACGCTGACCCTGAGCGCGATCGACGACACGGTCTTCGAAGGCGACGAAACCATCACCGCCACGCTCGGCAGCTTGAGCAATGCCAGCGCCGGCACGCCGAACAGCGTCACCGCGACGATCGTCGAGAACGATCAAGCGCCGCCGCCGACGGTCGGCACGCGCATCTATCAGATCCAGGGCGCGCAGCACCGCTCACCGATGGTCAACATGGCGGTCAGCAATGTGCCGGGCATCGTCACCGCCCGCGCCAGCAACGGCTTCTACATGCAGGACGGCGATGGCGACGGCGATGTCGCCACCTCCGACGGCATCTTCGTGTTCACCTCGACCGCACCGCCTGCGGCAGCGGCGGTCGGCGCTCAGGTGCTGGTCTCCGGCACGGTGTCGGAATTCCGCCCGGGCAACGATGTGGAGAACCTGACGGTCACCCAGATCGGCTCGCCGACGGTGACGCCTTACGTCGGCAACGCGCTGTTCACCAACACCGTGATCGCGCCGACGATTCTCGGCAACGGCGGCCGCATGCCGCCGACCGACATCATCGACAACGACAGCCTCGGCAACGTCGAAACCAGCGGCACTACGCTGTTCGATCCGGTGCAGGACGGCCTCGATTTCGACGAATCGCTGGAAGGCATGCTGGTGCAGGTCAACAACGCGCGCGCCACCGGCCCGCGCAACAGCTTCGGTGAGGTCTGGGTGCTGGGCGACAACGGCAGCAACGCCACCGGCGTCACCGCGCGCGGCGGCGTGGCGCTGGTCGAACGCGCCACCGGCATCGACTACAACCCGGAGCGCATCCAGCTCGACGACGGCCTCAACGGCATCACCATGCCGGCCGGCATCAACACTGGCGATAGCCTCGGCACGGTGACCGGCGTGCTCAGCTACTCGTTCGACAACTACGAACTGCTGCTGACCCAGTTGCCGACGGTGACGGTGAACCCGTTGCCGCCAGGCGTGCGCAGCATCCAGATCGGCGGCGATCGTCTCAGCGTCGGCGCCTACAACGTCGAGAATCTCGATCCCAACGACACCTCGTTCGCGCGCCTCGCCGGCCAGATCGTAAACAGCATTGGCTCGCCGGACGTGCTGGCGCTCAGCGAACTTCAGGACAACAACGGTGCGACCAACAACGGCACGGTCAGCGCCGATCAGACCATCGCGCTGCTGCACGATGCCATCGTCGCGGCCGGTGGTCCGAGCTATGAAGCGGTGCAGATCAACCCGGTCAACAACCAGGATGGTGGCGAGCCCGGCGGCAACATCCGCGTCGTGCAGTTCTACAACCCGCTGCGGGTGACGTTCGTCCCGGGCACTGCTGGTTCCGGCGGTTCGCTCGATGCCACCGCGCCGACCCTGGTCGGCGGCAAGCTGGCGCTGACCTTGTCGCCGGGCCGCGTGGCGCCCACCGACAGCGCCTGGAACGCCAGCCGCAAGCCGCTGGCCGTGACTTACGACTTCAACGGCCGGCGCGTGGTCATCGTCAACGTGCACTTCAATTCGAAGGGCG
>NZ_CAISIQ010000023.1 GCF_903885465.1 uncultured Nevskia sp. | reverse complement strand
TTGCCGCCCTGGGCCTCGCGCAGGACTGCTCCGAGCGCATCCTGCTCTCCACCCAAGGGGAGCGGATTCCTGTAATCAAGACCGCCACCATCCTGGACCTGAACGGCCGCAGGCTGGTGTTGATCAGCACACAGGCATCCAGCTCCTGCGGATAGCGGCTCGCCCATGAACTGGCGGCCATCGCGCCCAGCGACATCGCCAGCAACCGATACGGCGGCTTGAGCCCACGGCGCTGCAGTTCAGCGCGGCAGTAGTCGGCCATCGCGTCGACGCTGCTGGCGCTGGTCTGCTCGTTGAGCGCGCCATTGCCGGGGAAGTCCAGCAGCTCGATACGGGCACCAGACATCTCGCTGGCAAAGGCCTGCGGGAAATCGCCCCAGTGGCGGCTGTCGCGCATCAGGCCACGCAGCAGAACCCAGGTGCTCGCGTCGCTCATGACTTGCCGCGATACCAGCGCGTCATCGCGGCACTCAAGTGTTGTTGGCGCGCTGTAACGCTCGTCGGCAGCCAGCGCTGGTAGCCGCTGCCGGCACGGGCGAGGAAATCGAGCAGCGCGATGTGCCGGCGCATGACCCGCTGCTGACGATGATTGATCAGCGGATTGAAGATGCCCAGCCGCGAAAACGCTTGGCGCGGGTTCTTCTTGATCCACAGCCAGGAGCCCATCTCCAGGGTCAGCGGCAGGAACACCTTGTCTGCATGCGTTTGCGCACGCAGGTAGAGGTAATCCCAGAGATCGCCATGGGTCAGGTACTGCTGGCTCTGCGGCTCAAAGACGTAGCGGTGATAGGCGTGGGTCTGTTCGAAGATGGTCTGTAGCGCATGGACTTCCGGCAGGTGCCGGATCGGCCGGGTGGTGTGCGCGTAGGGAAACCAGATGCGGTCATCGCTGCCGAAACCGGAGTGGCAGTCCACCGCCAGGCTGAAGCGGCGGCTCAGTAATTCCTCTTCGACGAAGGCGCACAGCGCTGCACCTTCAGCCTCCATCGGCATGCCGGGCTCGCCGCGATACCAAGGCAGACCACGGCTGTAACGTTGACCGCCGATCATGAACGGCACCGGCTCGACGGCGTCCATCGGCGCATTGCGCATCAGATCGACACCATTCGGATTGGCGCGCGTGCCCAGCCACAGACCACCCGGATTGACCAGCGGCATGAAGATCAACCGCACGCCCTGCAACTGCTCGTGGAGCACGCTGTCCCAATGCAGACGCTTCACCAGGCTGCGCAGATAAGCGATCACCACATCGGCGCCGATCCGCTCCAGGCCATGCACGCCGCCGAAGAAGCCGACCGCCGGTACGTCTGGCGAAGGATTGCCCAGGGTCAGCGCATGGATCGGAAACCGGCGCTGCCCGGCCTGCACTTCACAGACGATGCGTGCCTGCAGCTGCGGGTGGCCTTCCTCGATCAGGCTCTGCAGCTCGGCGAGCTGCGGTATTTCGGTGAAGGTCACTGAAGGGGCTGTGGACTGGGCATGCGGGTGGACGATCGGGCCACGATACGTCGCAAATGTGTCATTGCTTAGACATCTGCGATCTACATCAGCGATTGTCATGCCACTGCAATACCAGCGTCACCGTCAGCGACTACGGTCCGCCCGTGAACTGGCGCTCGCATCAGCGAGAGGCCGGGTTCACGACAAGGAGGACACTGACATGACTGGCATGGTTAGAAAACTGAGCACCCATCCCTCGATCATCCTTGGCGGCATGATGGTGCTGGGGATGCTCGAATTCGTCGCGCTGCAGCGCTCGCAGCGTCAGGCGCGGCACAGCAAGGAAGCACTTTCTTCGTAAGCGCCATAGCTTCACGCAGTAGCCGCCACATCTGCGGCGGGCGGGCACAATGCTGACCCATGCCCGCCGACATCCTGCTGCTGCCTTCCGATCCTGAAACCGTTCCGCATATCGATGACGGCCGGCGATCGCTGTTCGTCGATGCGCTGAACATTGCTTACTGGTGCGGCCAGCCACCGTCATTGCGGCTGCCAATCACGCTGATCGCAGGCCTGCTGGCGGCGGGACATGACGCGGTGCTGTGCTTCGATGCGAGCGCGCGTTATCAGCTGAAGGACGACGCCGAGGCTTACGCGCAGCTGATCCAGCACGATGGCCTCGCATTCGAAGTGCCATCGGGCATTCCGGCCGATCGCGTGCTGCTGAAGAAGGCCAATGCTTCCCATGGCGCGATCCTCAGCCGCGACCATTTCCGCAACCATCGTCGCCGCTATCGTCGCTTGATCGATGATCCAGCCCGAATCCTCGCGGGCTACGTCCGCAACGATCGCCTGCTGTTGCCGGCGTTGGCGCTGGACCTGCCGCTACCGGCAACGACCGAGCTGGCTTGGGCGTTGCTGCCGATCGCTGATACTGCTCACTGAACCGAAGCAGGGGACAGGCAATGCCCGAATACAAGGCGCCCGGCGTCTACGTCGAGGAAACCAGCTTTCGCGCCAAGGCGATCGAGGGCGTGCCGACCAGCACCGCCGGTTTTGCCGGCATCACCCGTTTCGGGCCTGTCGCCTATGCAGGCGGACCCAGCAACGCCCAGCCACGGCTGATCACGTCCTACGCTGAATTCGAGCGCGTCTACGGCGGCGTGTCACCGCTGGAACTGGCCAGCGGTGCGCGCATCGCCTACCTCGCCCACGCAGTGCGTGCGTTCTTCGACAACGGCGGTAGTCGGCTTTACGTGTCGCGAGTCTACGTGCCGGCAGCCGGCAAGACGGTCAAGGAATGCGCTTCAAGCCTGACTGTTGCCACCACCGCCGGCAGTGCAGCGTGGCGCGCGCGCTGGCCGGGTGCAGACGGCAACGTACTGGTCGAGGTGCAGGCGGCGCGCGGCAAGAACATCGCGTTCGAATATCCCAACGATGGTCTTGGCAAAAATGCCTGGGGCATTCAGGCGAAGAACGTGCTCGCCGGTGCGGTGCTCGAAGTCACCGCTTCTGGAGGCACCTTGCCCATCGGCAATGCGCCGCTCTCGGCGAGCACACTGCGCGTTGTGGAGATGGACCCGAGCGGCAAGCAGACCTTCATCGACAGCAGCGGCGCACCCGTGGCGCTTGCAGCAGGCTCTCAGCTATCGCTGGTCCAATTGCGCGTCACCGTGACCGGGCCCGATGGCCGCATCGACGCTTACGATCAACTCGCCACGCATCCGGACCAAAGTCGCTTCATTGGCAAGCTGCTGGCGATCGACAATCCCGAAGACGACAACGCGATGGTCTGGCTGGAATGGTCAACCAGCGATGACCGTTTCGCAGCGGCAGCGCTTGCGCTCGGACTGCAGTCGGCCAGCAAGCGTCTTGGTGGCGGGATCGACGGCGCATTGCCCAGCCCCGATGAATTACGTGGTGTCGCAGGTGAACACGCCACCGGCCTCGAAGCCCTGGCCAAACTTGACGACATTGCCATCGTCGCAGCGCCCGACAGCGGCGCCATGCCAACGCCGAAAGACGTGCAGGCCGTTGCCCAGCATCTGATCGGCCACGCGGAGCTTCATCGTTACCGCATCGCCCTGATCGACGCCGTACTGCATAGCTCGCTATCCGACGTGCGCAGCTTCCGCAGCAAGTTCGACTGCAGCTACGCCGCGCTCTATCACCCCTGGATCGAGATCGTCGATCCGCTGTCTCGGCCGGCGCTGGGCGAGCAGCCACACAAGCTGCTGCTGCCGCCTTCGGGATTCATCGCCGGCATCTACGCCCGCAACGACATCGAGCGCGGCGTGCACAAGGCACCGGCCAACGAGGTGGTGCGCGGCATCACGCGCTTCGAGGTCGACATCAACAAGGCGCAGCAGGACGTGCTCAACCCCGAGGGCGTGAACTGCCTGCGCTTCTTCGAAGGACGCGGCTACCGCGTGTGGGGCGCCCGTACTCTGAGCTCGGACCCCGAGTGGAAGTACGTGAACCTGCGGCGCCTGTTCATCTCCCTCGAACACTCGATCGACAAGGGCACGCAGTGGGCCGTGTTCGAGCCGAACGGCGAGCGCCTGTGGGCCGACATCAAGAGCACGATCCAGGACTTTCTCTACCTGCAGTGGCGCAATGGCGCGCTGCTCGGCGTCAAGCCCGAAGAAGCCTATTTCGTTCGTTGTGACCGCTCGACGATGACCCAGAACGATCTCGACAACGGCCGCATGGTCTGCCTGATCGGTATCGCGGCGAGCCGGCCCGCCGAGTTCGTGATCTTCCGCATCAGCCAGAAAACTGCTGACTCCTGAGCTTGATCAGCACTGCTCAGGATGGGTCGGCCGGCGTCGTGACCACGGCCGGCGCAATACGCGACGAACGTGAGTGCAGCGCAACCGCTGCCCCTGATACAGCGACCACGCACATGCCGATGATGCTGATCTGCTCGGGCACATGACTGAACACCAGCCAACCCAGCAGGGACGCCCACATCAGCTGGACGTACATCACCGGAGCGAGCAGCGACGCCGGCGCATGGCGATGAGCTGCGGTGAACAGGAAATGCCCGAGGCCACCGGTGATGCCCGTGCTGACCAGCAGCGCCGCCTGCAGGAGGCTCGGCATCCGGCCTTCCCAGAACCAGGGAAACACCAGCCCGTAGATCGCCATGCCCAGCAGCGCCGTGTAGAACAGCATGGCTACCGTGCCCTCGGTTCGCGCCAGCACGCGGGATAGGAGCTGATAGGTCGCAATCAGAGCCGCTCCACACAGGGCGCAGAGGACGCCCAGGGAATCGAGCCCGCTGCCTGGCCTTGCGATCAGCACCACGCCGATGAACCCGCCGACCGCAGCCGCAATGCCGACGCTGCCAACACGCTAGCCCAAGGTGAAACCGGAGAGCAGTACCACCAGCAAGGGCGACAGGAACACGATCGCCGTGGCCTCGGCGATCGGCAGGCGATTGAAGGCGATCGCCATCACCAGTGAGGCCAGCGCCAGACAGGCTGCCCGCAACACCACCAGACCGGTTCTCCGGGTCTGGATCAGACGGCGGCCGTGGCTGGGCGTCAGCAGCAGCACCATCAGCAGGCATTGCACGGTGTAGCGCACGGCGATGACGATTGGCGGCGCGAAGTCTGCCGTCAGGTACTTGGTCGTCGTATCCATGCAGGCGAACAGCAGCACGGCGGCCGCCACCAGCATCACGCCACGGAAGGGATGGAGGATCAGCGGAGGATGGCCGGCAGACACAGGAGCCATGCGCACCTGAGCTGCGCGCGACATATCCGCCCCTTCGTTTGTGCCATCCATTGCCACGGTCGAGCCCCTTCCTTATCGCTGCGAAATCCGATCCCCATCGGACAGCTCGGCAGTCTGACAGCGATAGGCCGCTTACGTCGAAGGCCGCGCGTGGCTGTGCCTGGCAATGGCTGTCCGCACCTGGCTAGCCGGGATGAAGACGAGCCAGTACCGCATCGGCTACGGTGATGCCGAGCGACGCGACGTTTCTCGGCGTCGTTCCGAATTTTCGCCAGCGCTGACTTTCAGGATACGAACATGAAAACTTCGGATGCGAGCCTCGGCCCGTCGACATCGGAACTCATCTCGAAACGGATCGCCGAACTCGGCGGCTGGCGCGGGGCAACACTCGGCACAGTTCGCAAGCTCATTCAGGAAGCGGACCCGGAGGTCGTCGAGGAGTGGAAGTGGATGGGCACTCCAGTCTGGTCGCACGACGGCATCATCTGCACCGG
Organism: uncultured Nevskia sp.; assembly: GCF_903885465.1. Classification (GTDB taxonomy): domain Bacteria; phylum Pseudomonadota; class Gammaproteobacteria; order Nevskiales; family Nevskiaceae; genus Nevskia. The sequence continues at coordinate 2,834 of NZ_CAISIQ010000023.1, read as the reverse complement.
CGAGTCCTACAAGGACAAGGTGAAACTCACCTTCGCCAAGGGCGCATCCCTGAAGGACCCGAGCCATCTCTTCAATGCGAGTCTCGACGGCAACGTGCGCCGCGCGATCGACATCCACGAAACAGAAGCAGTGGATGAGTCTGCCTTCAAAGCGCTCATTCTCGAAGCGATAGCGCTCAACAGTTCCAGCAAGTCGAAGACTTCGAAGAAAGCGAAGTCCTGAGCGTTACGCGCCAGCCCTGCAAGGGCGTCAAGCCGTCTGAACGGCCGCCGCCTTTTCAAGACCCAGCTTCTGCACCGCCTGCGCCCGCATTTCCACCTTGCGTACCTTGCCGCTCACGGTCATCGGATACTCGGTGACCACGTCCAGATAGCGCGGGATCTTGTAGCGGGCCAGCCGGTCTTTGCAGAACGCTCGGAGCACATCGAGCGTGAGCGGCACGCGGCCAGCCTTCATGATCACGCTGGCCATCACTTCCTCGCCGTACTTCTCGTCCGGCACGCCGATGATCTGCACATCGAGAATGTCCGGATGCGAGTAGAGGAATTCCTCGATCTCTCTCGGATACACGTTCTCGCCCCCGCGAATGATCATGTCCTTGGTGCGGCCGACGATGTTCACGTAACCCTGTTCGTCCATCGTCGCGAGGTCGCCGGTGCGCATCCAGCCTTCCGGCGTGATCGCTTCCTGGGTGCGCTTGTCGTCGTTCCAGTAGCCGAGCATCACCGAGTAGCCGCGAGTCTGGAATTCGCCAGTTTCTCCGTAGCCACAGGTCTCGCCGGTATCGGGATTGGCGATGCGGATCTCGACATGCGGATGGACTCTTCCCACCGTTCCAACGCGCTTGTCGAGTGCGTCATCGCGGGCCGTCTGTGTCGACAGCGGCGAGGTTTCGGTCATGCCGTAGATGATGGTCAGCTCCGGCATGTGGAAATCGTCGACCAGGCGTTTCATCACTTCCACCGGGCACGGCGAACCACCGATGGAACCGGTGCGCAGGCTGGATTTGTCAGTGGTCGCGAAGTCTTTGTGCGCGAGCATGGCGATGTGCATGGTCGGCACGCACATCGACGACGTGCAGCGTTCCCGCTCGATCGCCGCGAGGGTTTCGCCCGGATCGAAGCTGGCCGCCGGCACCACCAGCGTGGCGCCGTGCGCAGCGCACATCAGCGTGCCCATGACCATGCCCGCGCAGTGATAGAACGGCACCGGCACGCAATGACGATCCTGCTCGGTGAAACCCATGATCACGCCAGCGAAGTAGGCATTGTTGAGAATGTTGCGATGACTCAAGGTCGCGCCTTTCGGCGTGCCGGTGGTTCCGGAGGTGTACTGGATGTTGATCGGATCGTTCGGGGTCAACGTCTTCATGCGCGCGACGAGATCGGCCTGCGGTACTTGCTCCGCATCCGCCAGCAGCTGCGCCCAGTCTCCAGGCTGGCCGGGCTCGTCGATGAAGATCAGGTCGCGCAGCGCCGGGCATTCACCGCGCACCTCATCGAGCATCGCCCGGTAATTGCTGGTCTTGAAACTGCGCGCGGCTAGAACGCCCTTGCAGCCGGACTGGCGCAGCGCATGCGCCATCTCGTGCGCACGGTAGGCCGGATTGATGTTGACCTGAATCACGCCGAGCTTGGCAGTGGCGTGCTGCATCAACACCCACTCGACCAAATTCGGCGCCCACACCCCGATCCGCTCGCCCTTCGCATAACCCCGCGCCAATAAGCCACGCGCCACGCGGTCTACCTGCTCGTTGAGTTGCCGATAGGTCCAGCGAATCTGCTGGTGCGGCATCACCAAAGCTTCACGATCGCCAAAGCGCTTAACCGTGGCTTCGAAGTAATCGCCGATGGTCTGCTCGAACAGCGGGATATCGGTGCGTCCCCAGCGGTGTGCGAGCATGGTTTTCTCTGGCGTTCTGAATTTCACGGCGATCGCACAGTAGTCCGGATGGAACATCGCCGCCACATCACTTAGGGCGACTAGCCAAGGCTACTTCCATCGTCGCAATTACCTAGACACTCAGCCGGTCGCAGTCGATGAAACTGACGGACTATGTTGCACAGACGGCAATCTATGCGGGCTATGTCCGCAGGGTTCAGTTCGAGCAAAAGATGCGTTTGGCTTAAGGTGGAGTTTAATGAACCGGCAGCAGCAGGTTTTGAGCCGGTACGACACCGCCACCAACTTCGACTGCCAATGCCACGCCGCCCCCGAAAATCCGCTTTCGAAAACTGGGTCGACGCTCTTTCCCGACTGCCGTGGCAGGTCTGTCTAATCCTTGCCTTCGTATCGTGGTTCGGCTTCCACCAGCTTGCGCTGATCGAGATGCCGAAGCCGACCACCGTCTCCGGGCTTGGTACGGCTTACGGACCAATGATCGCGCGTACAACCGGCATGTTCATGCAGTTGATCGCACCCGCCGCCTGCGTGTTTGCTGCTTTTGTCTCATGGATAGGCAAACGCCGCAGGACGAAGCTGCTGGCAGAAGCTGAGACCAGAACAATGGTTGCACCCCTCGCGCAGCTGAATTGGAAGGAGTTCGAACAACTGGTGGGCGCGCACTTCGAGCGACTCGGCTATTCGGTGCGCTTCACCTCGGACGGTGCCGACGGTGGCGTGGATATCGTGGCTCGCAAAGGCTCCGAGACTTTCCTGATCCAGTGCAAGCAATGGCGGGCAACACAGGTCGGAGTCGGCGTAGTTCGCGAGGTATTCGGACTTATGGCTGCGCACGGCGCCACGGGCAGCTACGTCGTGTCGATCGGACCGTTCACTGCCGACGCCCGCGCTTTTGCCGAAGGCCGGAATATCGAGTTGGTGGATGCAACCC
>NZ_CAISIQ010000022.1 GCF_903885465.1 uncultured Nevskia sp. | reverse complement strand
TCGGCGTATCGCGAAAGGCGGGATGCGCCTTTCCCGCCCTACGCGGGCTGCGTATTGGAACGCCCAAAATGCTTACGTAGATGAATGTACATACGGTGTGCAAGCGCCAAATCTAGAAAAACAAGGAGAATTAACGTGCACTTCCAACTGAAATCGAATATTGCAGAAAGGAACAGCATTATGTAAGTGGTGAAACTAAGGGCTAAGAGAGTGTAGACAAGTAGGTCAAACACGCTTTTCGTAGTTTCTGCGAGTAGAGCAGACGCAAGAAATAGAACGAAGAATGGAGTAGTAAGACTCAGCGCTATTAACAAAAGGCTGAGGAAGGGAAGCTGTAGCGCTGTTGAGGGCGCAAAGATACAAATGCTGAGCACTCCTGGAGCCACCAAGCCAACAAAGCAAAATGCACCTAGCAGCCATTCACCTGCTGGGATAGTTCGTATTGTGCTTATCAATTCCGACATGCTTAACTCTATTGGGGGTTAATTTTCACGCAGTACTGGTAGTCTTCGGTGCACTTCAGCTTGAGGGTTTGGTGCAGGTGCCGAATGCTCTGACGCAGTTGAATAAAATCTTTGATTTATTGTGCCCTAGACACCAAATTATGGATGGCCGTCTCAAGCCGCCCGCAAAGCCACCGCAATCTGCATCCGCGCCGCCCGCAGCGCCGGAAAGAATCCACCCAGAAAGCCGACGAACAAGCTCAACACCAGTCCATTGATCAGCAGAGTCGGCGTTACCCGGAAGCTGAAGGCGACCTGGGTGAAGCCGGCGCCGAGTGTCGAGACGGTGTAGCCATTGAAGAAGGCATAGGCGCCCACCGCGCCGATCAGGCCGCCGATCAGGGCGAGCACCATCGCTTCCATCACCGTTGCGGCGATGACCACGCCGCCGCCGAAGCCGAGCGCGCGCAGGGTGGCGATCTCGACGGTTCTGGCCGCCACGGCCGAGTACATGGTGTTCAGCGCGGCGAAGATCGCGCCCAGGCCCATGATCACGCCGACGACGCTGACCAGCACGCCGATGGTCTTGGTGAAGCTGCGCGACTGCGAGGAGAAGTATTCGATTTCGTTCTGCACATCGACCTGCAGGCGCGGGTCGGTGGTCAGGCTGTCCTTGAAGGCCTGGAATGCGGACGGGTCATCGAGCTTCACCAGCAGTGAGGAATAGCCGTTGCGGCGGAACGCCGATTGCGCGGTTTCGATATCGACCAGCACCTCGGATTCATGGGCATCGCCGTTCGACGCGAAGACGCCGACCACGGTCCATTGCGAGCCGCGAATCTGCACGGCGCTGCCGATGTCCAGCCCGACGAATTGCTCACGCGCTTTCAAACCGACGATCAGTTCCTGCAGGCCCGGCTTGAAGCTGCGACCTTCGACGATCTGCAGCTCCGGACGGATCGTGAATCCGGCAGGGCCGATGCCGCGCAGCGAGACATTACTGTCGGTGTTCGAGCGGCGCAGCGGCCGCTCGGCGATCAGGCTCAGCTCACCGGAAGCGATCGGCTTGCCGTCCTCGCCTTTGGCGACGCCCGGCGCCTGCTCGATGACGATGGCCTGATCGCGCGTGAAGAAGCTCGACAGTTCCGAGTTCGAGCCGCCTCTGAGCACGATCGCGCGATCGGCACTGCCGGTGGCGCGCAAGGTGGCGACCATGCCGGCGGACATCGACTGCAGTGCGGTGACCACGCCGACGACACCGGCTAGGCCGACGACGATCACCAGGGTTGCTCCCCAGCGAGCCGGCACGCTTTTCAGGTTGATGCTGATCAGCTTGAACATCTGGGCCAAGAACTTCATCGATCAGCTCCCGCTTGTTTGAATAGTCCGGGCCCTGGATGGCCCGGTCTTGACAGGATGTCCGCAGCGCTCGCAGGGCAGTTTCATCGCCCTGCGAGCGCGTCGACTATTTGCAGTCTTCTTGCGCGCAGCGCAGGGAAGATCCCTACCGCAAACGCCAGTACCAGCATGGTCACGAACGCCTGTGCCCAGACGATCGGCTGCACGCTCACCGGCGCGCCGTTCAATGCGCTGCTGACACCCTTGGCCGCACCGATCGCGAACACCATGCCGAGTGCGGCGCCGACGAAGCACAGCAGCAAGGCTTCGGCGAGCACCAGGCCGGTGACCTGGCCATCGCTGAAACCGAGCGTCTTCAGCACCGCGAATTCCGGAATGCGCTCGCGCACCGCCTGGCTCATGGTGTTGCCGATCACCAGCAGGATGGTGAAGAACACCGCGCCGAGGATGCCGGTGACGATCAGGCCGATGTCGCCGATCTGGCGCACGAAGCTCAGATTCCAGTCCTTCTCGGTCTGGGTCTTGGTTTCGTCCGGCGAGTTCTCGAACTGCTTGTCGATGTCCCGCGCGATACGCTCGGAATCGTCCGGGTTGTCGACTCTCACGATATAGACGCCGGCCGAGCCCTGGCCGAACTGGCGGGCTTCATCGAACTGGCCGAAGTTCAGATACATCAAGTTCGAGCGGCCGGCCCAGTCGTCGTCCTTGCCGTCGAAGATGCCGACCACGTCCCATTCCCAGGAACTGCCGCCGTCCTTGCGGGTGAAGATGAAGGACTTCAGCGGCACCTTGTCGCCGATCTTGAAGCCGTATTTTTCAGCGAGCTTGCGGCCGACGATGGCGCCGGTTCTGGTACGCGTGAAGGCTTCGCGCTGCTCGGCCGGAAGTATCCACTCGGGATAGGCATCGAGCAGGCGTTCCGGGTCCACCGCGAACTGCGCGAAGAAGTTGCGCTCGTCGATGTAGATGCCACCGAAGAACTGCGACCAGGCGACGCGGGCAACGCCGGGAACCGATTCGATCCGCTGCAACAGCGAGAGCGGCAAGGGCTGCGTGAAGCTGACCTTGGCTTGTGTGATCAGGCGATTGGCACCGACGAAATCGGCGCCCGAACTGAACAGCACGCTGACCGCCTGCAACAGGCCGAACAGCATGAACGCGGCGATCAGGCTCAGCAGCGTCAGGATCAGGCGGGTTTTCTTGTGGAAGAGGTTGGCCCAGACCAATGGCAGGAATTTCATGGGATCACCTTTGGAAGCAGTGAGCAAGGCGCGTGTCCTTTCGCGGCGACGTGCTTCATGCCGTCCCTGGCGAGGCTGTGTTCTTCACGCGCTACGCCCCGCCCGCACATCCATGTGCTGGCCGCACTCGTAGGAGACGTGCCATTCAAGGCAGCTCTGTCTTCCTCGGCGTGCCGGTTCATGCCATCCCTGGCGAGGCCGCATTCTTTTAGAGCTATGCCCCGCCCGCACATCCCTGTGCGGGCCGCACTC
>NZ_CAISIQ010000021.1 GCF_903885465.1 uncultured Nevskia sp. | reverse complement strand
GCGCGAATTCGGTCTCGGTCTTTTCCTTCTCCTCTGGCGTGCTGACGTCCGACGCCAGATCGGCGCCGCCGACGGCGCAGGATTCCAGCTGCTTGCCGTCGAACTCGTTGAGGTGCATGACCACCCATTCGTCGATGCGATCGGACAGCAGCAGCACTTCCCAGCCTCGTCTGCGGAAGCCTTCGACATGCGGCACGGCGCGCGCAGCCGCGGGCGTGTCGCCGGTCACGTAATAGATCTTGGTCTGGCCTTCCGGCATCCGGGCGACGTAATCGGCCAGCGACACCTTGGCGCCATCGATCGCAGTGGTGGAATCGAAGCGGCACAGCTTGGCGATGCGCTCGCGATTCACCGCGTCTTCGACCAGACCTTCCTTGAGCACAGCGCCGAAGATGTCCCAGAACTTCGCGTAGTCGTCCGGCTTGTTCTTGGCCAGATCGTCGAGCATGTCTAGCACCCGCTTGGTCAGCGCGGACTTCAGCTTCTCGACATTGCGATTGCCCTGCAGCAGTTCGCGTGACACGTTGAGCGGCAGATCATCGGAATCGACCAGGCCGCGCACGAAGCGCAGATAGGCCGGCAGCAGCTCGGCACCGTGATCCATGATGAACACGCGCTTCACGTACAGCTGCAGGCCGCGGGTCTTGTCGCGATCCCAGAGATCGAAGGGTGCTGCGCCCGGAATGTAGAGCAGCGAGATGTAGCTGAGATTGCCTTCGACTCGCTGATGCGCCCAACTCAGCGGCTTGCCTGGATCGAAGGACAGCGCGGTGTAGAAGCTGTGGTAGTCCTCGTCGCTCAGCTCGGATTTCGGACGCGTCCACAAGGCCGCCGCCTTGTTCAGCGTTTCGACCTCGCCGTCATCGACCTTCAGCCGCACCGGCAGGCCGATGTGGTCAGAGTATTTGCGCACCAGATGGCCGATGCGGCCGGCTTCTAGAAACTCCTTTTCGTCGTCGCGCAAATGCAAGGTGATGTCAGTGCCGCGCTCGTTCTTGATGACCGGTTCCAGCGAATAACTGCCTTCGCCGGTCGATTCCCAGACGTGTGCTGCGGTCTCGCCGGCCCGGCGCGAAGTGACCGTGACCTTGTCGGCGACGATGAACGCCGAATAGAAGCCGACGCCGAACTGGCCGATCAGCTGCGCGTCCTTCTTGCCATCGGCAGACAGCTGTTCCATGAACGCCTTGGTGCCGGAGCGGGCGATGGTGCCGAGGTTATCGACCAGATCCTCGCGGCTCATGCCGACACCGTTGTCGCGCACGGTCAGCGTGCCAGCCGCGCTGTCGACGATCAGATCGACGGCCAGCACGGTGTCATCGCCGAACAGCGCCGGATCCTGGATCGCCAGGAAGCGCAGCTTGTCGGCAGCATCCGAAGCATTCGAGATCAGCTCGCGCAGGAAGATTTCCTTGTTCGAGTACAGCGAGTGGATCATCAGCTTGAGCAGCTGGCGGGTCTCGGTCTGGAATTCGAATTGCTGCGGGGCGGAATCGGTGGTCATGGAATGCTCTCGGTGATGTTGGCCAACCCCGCCTTGTTGGGTTCATCCGGCAAGGCTTTCAAGGGGTTGAGCATGAACTCCGGCACTACGACGGACACAAAAAAGCCGGCAT
>NZ_CAISIQ010000020.1 GCF_903885465.1 uncultured Nevskia sp. | reverse complement strand
GTCGCCGACGCCAGCACGATGACGTCGGCCGACAGGCCGGCAGTCTGGTCCAAGGTCAGCAGCGGCACGCGCGGCAGGCCGGGATCGACTTCCGGCCGGAAGGTCGAGGTTTCTAGATGGCGGTCGAGCAGGGCGCGAAACTCCGACCAGCGCAGCCGCAGCGGCAGGCCGTCGAGCGCCTGTTCCAGCTGCCGCAGCGCGGCGATTACCTGCGATCCGGCATCGTCATCGGCTAACCCGGCCGACAGGCCGACCACGTTCAAGCTGGCCAGCGTTGCCCGCGCCCACTCGACGGCCAGGCGCGGTGGGCCGCTCACCGGCAACTCGCTGCCGGCGCGCTGCAGGCGCTCGAACAGCGCCGGCCAGCGGTCGTCGACAAGCTTCTGCAGGGCGGCGAGGCCGGCGCGCGGCGCTGTTTTCAGATCGCGTGGCGGGAAGTGCAGCAACTGGTCGAGCCGCGCAGCCAGTGGCGGCTCAGGGCGCTCTACCGGCTCGCCGCGGAAGAAACCCGATTTCAGAAGATCGAGCAGCGGCCGGTAGTGGAAGCCGGTTTCCAGACATTCCAGCCAGGCCGACAACGTCGCCGCGGCGCGGCTGGTCGACAAGGTCCAGCCGATACGATCATCGAGCGCGATGCCGGCGCGTTCGAGCAGGGCACGCAGGCGGCGGGCGAGACGACGATCACCACTGACCACGACCACCTCGCGATGGCCGGCGAGCAGGGCTTCGCGCACCGCCAGTTCGACGATCCGCGCTTCGTGCTCGGGCGACGATGCGGCCACCAGGCGGATGCCGCAGGGACCGCTGGCAGCCAGCGTCCGGGCGCGCTCGGCCAGGCTGCCGTCGCCGAGCGCGAACAGCGCGTCGAGCAGGCGGCTGCGCACCGTCGACTGCGCCGGTACTTCGATCGCCGGCAGATCGAGCAGGCTGGCGAGTCGGTTCGGCGCCTCGCCGTCACGACCACCCCTGCGGCCCCGGGACCACAGCGCCAGCCGTCCCTCGGCCAGCGGCAGCGCCAGCAGACGGGCCTCGGCGCGGCTCAAATGGTCATGGCCGATCAGCCAGGTGTCGCGGAGATCCAGGCAGGCAGCCTGCAGTGCCCGCAGATGGGCGACGGCCGGGGCGCGGTCACCGATCTCCTCGGTGTAGGCCCGCCACAGCTGATGAACCAGCTGCGCTTCGCGCGACAGCGCGTCCAGTTCCGGCGCGGCATAAGCAATGCGGAGCTGTTCGGCAAAGTCCTCGAGCCGCTCGGGCAGCTGCACGGCATTGAGCGCCAGTTCCTCGAACAGCTGGAACAGGGCGTCGGCGACTTGCATGGGATCGCGACCGGGAAACACGCTGCTCAGTCGAGTCAGCCACTCGGCGAGTTGCAGCCGGCAGGCCAATGCCGACAGTGGGGCCGACAGCGGTACCGGTGCATCGCCGGCTCGATACCGCGCCGCCAGTTGCGTGAGGCTGAGTAGCTGCGGCATCAGCAGCGCAGCGCCGGCGGCACGCACCAGCGCTTCGCGCAGTGGCCGCACCAGGAGCGGCGTGGCGACCACCAGCGTCAGCCCGGACAGGTCCGGCAAGCGCTGGCGATGCTCGTCGATCAGCCGTTGGGCGACCTGATCGACGAACGCGGTTCCTGGCGCGAACAGCAGCAGCGGCGTGCAGGAAGGACTCACGCGCCGGGCTGGGGATTCTGAGTTCGGCGCAGGAGGCTCAGGGGGAGCGCGAGCGTCAGCGTTCCAGCAGCTTGAACTTGTCGGGCTTGCCGTCCCAGTCCTTGGCGCCGGCCAGACCGTCCTTCTTTTCGGTCAGCACCGGCCACTCGGCCGACAATTCCTTGTTCAGCGCGATGAAATGTTTCTGGTCTTCCGGCACATCATCCTCTGCGAGGATGGCGTTGGCCGGGCACTCTGGTTCGCACAGCGTGCAATCGATGCATTCTTCCGGATCGATGACCAGGAAGTTCGGGCCTTCATGGAAGCAATCCACCGGGCAGACTTCCACGCAGTCCGTGTATTTGCACTTGATGCAGTTTTCAACGACGACGAAGGTCATGGCACTCGAGGCAGGCGGTAACAGGTAACGGATTTTACGGTGTTATTGCCGGTTGTGACGATGTCGGTCGCGAGAAGGAGCGCGACGACGGAGTCAGGCCTCGGTAACGTTAATCAGCACTTAAGGATCGGCCGCGATACTGGCGGTCGAAAATCAGCCGGAAGATCACGTTTTGACCGAGCCCATTCACTGATGCGAATCCTGCTGGTCGAAGACGACGCGATGCTCGGGGAAGCGCTGGCGCGCAGTCTGGCACTCAACGCCCACGCGGTGGATTGGGTTCGCGATGGCGTTGCCGCCGCCGATCACTGGCAGGCCACGGCTTACGAACTGGTGCTGCTCGATCTCGGCCTGCCGGGACGCGATGGGCTGAAGGTGCTCGCCGATGCCCGCCGCGCCGGGCTGGAAACGCCGGTGCTGATCCTGAC
>NZ_CAISIQ010000019.1 GCF_903885465.1 uncultured Nevskia sp. | reverse complement strand
GCGAAAGCGGCGTCCTCGCAGGCCACCACCAAGTACTGAGTCGCCTCGAACGGGAGCAAGACTCATGGACGCAATCATCACCGACGGCTTCGTGTTCTGGCACTGGTGGGTGCTCGGCTTCCTGTTGCTGGTCGCCGAAATCCTGACGCCGGGTACCTTCTTCATGTGGATCGGCTTCGCCGCTTTCGTCACCGGCCTGGCCGCCTGGTTGATCCCGGGCCTGAGCTGGGCCGGCGAGATCGTGATGTTCGCGGTGCTGTCACTGGCGGCGGTGGTGTTGTGGCTGAAGTACCGGCCGCTGACTCGCAACGATGCCGAAGACAACGGCCTGAACCAGCGCGGCCGCCACACCATCGGCCGCGAGCTGACCCTGGTGTCTGACATCGAGAACGGCATCGGCCAGGCCCGGCTCGATGATTCCGTCTGGCGCGTATCCGGCCCGGCACTGAAGGCCGGCAGTCTGGTCAAAGTGATCGGCGCCGATGGCGCGACCCTGAAAGTTGAAGCACTGAACGTGGAGCCTCGTCATTCCTGAACTCAAAGCCCACTCGCCGGAACCCGATGCCGATGCCGACATCGCGCCCGCCGGCGAGCAACGCGCCATCGCCGCGATCCGCGAAGCGACCCACAACCTGTACAGCTTCGGCGAGGAACTGGTCCACAGCCTGACCCACGGCCTCGGCGCGCTGCTGGCGATCGTCGGCCTGTGCGTGCTGGTGGCCCGCTCGGTGCTCTACGGCGGCACCCGGGAGCTAGTGGCCAGCAGCATCTTCGGCGCCGCGCTGATCCTGATGTACGCGGCCTCGACCCTGTTCCACAGCATTCCGATGCCGCGGCCCAAGCACATCTTCCGGGTGCTTGATCACTGCCTGATCTATGTGCTGATCGCCGGCACCTACACGCCATACACCCTGCTGGCGCTGCGCGACAGCCCCTGGGGCATCGGCCTGTTCATCTTTGTCTGGGCCCTGGCCGCAGTCGGCATCGTGTTCAAGATCTTCACCACCGGTCGCTTCGAGTGGCTGTCGCTGGCGGTGTATCTGCTGATGGGCTGGTGCGGCGTGGTCGCCGGCAAATCGATGATCGCGGCGATCCCCAATGGCGGCCTCTGGCTGCTGCTGGCCGGTGGCCTGTCCTACAGCTTCGGCACCATCTTCTATGCCTCGACCCGCCTGCGTTACCACCATGCGATCTGGCATCTGTTCGTGCTCGCCGGCAGCATCTTTCATTACTTCAGCGTGCTGTTCTATGTCCTTCCAGGTCCAAGCAATCTCCTGGGCAATCCGGTGACGCCATGAGCAAGAAACCGATCGTCGACGATAGCCCTTATCTGGTTCCGGACGACGGCAGCTTTCGCGTCGACAAGGCGCGCACCGCGCCGCCGAAGAGTGCAGCGGACGACGACGTGCAGAAAGACCGGCTGCGCGACGAGATCGCCAAGCTCGATGATCTGCAGAAGATCCTCTTCGCCCACGATCACCACTCGGTGCTGCTGGTGTTTCAGGCGATGGACGCCGCCGGCAAGGATTCGACGATTCGCGCCGTGCTGTCCGGCGTCAATCCGGCCGGCTGCCAGGTGCATGCCTTCAAGCGCCCGAGCCTGGAAGAGCTGGACCACGACTTCCTCTGGCGTACCGCTTGCCGCCTGCCCGAGCGCGGCCGCATCGGCGTGTTCAACCGCAGCTATTACGAAGAAGTGCTGGCAGTGAAGGTGCATCCGAATTTCCTCGACGCGCAGGGCTTGAGCACCGGCAAGCACCCGAAGAAATTCTGGAAGCAGCGCTACGCCTCGATCCGCGACCACGAGCGCCACCTGGCCCGCAACGGCACGGTGCTCCTCAAGTTCTGGCTCAACGTCTCCAGAGAAGAACAGCGCCAGCGCTTCCTCGCCCGCCTGAACGAGCCGGAAAAGAACTGGAAATTCGAAGCCGCCGACGTCGCCGAGCGCGAACACTGGGACGACTACATGCAGGCCTACGAAGACGCGCTGAACGAAACCTCACGCCCCTGGGCACCGTGGTACGCGATCCCGGCCGATTCGAAGCCGTACATGCGCGCGGCCGTTGCCGACATCATCGTCCGCACGCTTGAACGCCTGAACCTGCAGTACCCGGTTTCGAGCGATGAGCAACTGGCGCAGTTCGCGGAACTGCGGAAGCGGCTCGAGAGCGAGTTCAACTAGGGTCAGGGTCCAGATGGAATTGAGGTCTGACCGCGGGCTTTCGGATACTTGAAGTCGCCGAGGCCTCAAGCCGCGTTGGGCGCGCTGGGCGTGGGCGAGGTGGCCGGCGTATCGGCGCCGGGCAGTGGTGGCGGCGATCCCTCGGGTGTCTGGCCTTTCATGATTTCGGCGCGCAGGTGTGGCAGGTACAGCGGGAATTCGCGCGCGATGAATGAGATCACGCCTTCACGCACGCGACAGCGCAGATCGAAGTTGCGCCCCGAGTCTGAAGACGAAAGCAGCACGCGCAGCTGCATCTGCGATTCGCTGGTATCGGTGACCTGCACGATGCCGACGCGGCCATCCCAGTCCTTGTCCTGAGTGCATAGCCGCGTGACCTCGTTGCGGATCGGATCCACCGGCAAGCGGTAGTCGGCCCAGATCATCACGGTGCCGAGAATGTCCGAGCTCTGGCGCGTCCAGTTCTGGAAGGGCTTCTCGATGAAGTACTGCAGCGGCACGATGAGTCGGCGCTGATCCCAGATCGCCACCACCACGTAAGTGCCGGTCACTTCTTCGACTCTTCCCCATTCGCCTTCCAGCACCAGCACGTCGTCGATGCGGATCGGCTGGGTGAGCGCGAGTTGCAGTCCCGCGAGCAGGTTGCCGAGTGCCGGCTTGGCCGCAAGGCCGACCGCAAGGCCCGCGATGCCTGCCGAGGCCAGCAGGCTGGTCCCCACCTGACGCACGCTGGGGAAGGTCATCAGCGCAATCGATACGCCGAGAATCAGGATCACCACGTAGAGCGTGCGGGTGAGCACTCTTGCCTGCGTGAGCCGTGTGCGGGCGATCAGGTTGTCGGCGGCGTTGGCGTAGGGATTGAGCTGAACGATGGCTTCGCCGGCCACGGCCACGCAGCGCAGCAGCAGCCAGGTCATCGCGCCGATCCACAGCACGCCGGTGGTATGGCGCAAGGGGCCGATCAAGGGCAACTCGTCCGCGGCGGCCTGCCACACCAGCCCGAGCGCGGTGAGCGCTGCCAGAGTCGTTGCCGGCGTATTCGTGCGCCGGACGATCAAGCCGAGGATCGTGAGATGACTGGTGGCGCGGGTTGCTGCCGCACGCAGCAGGCGCATGGCCAGCAGGACCACCAGCAGGATTCCGGCAGCGGCAGCGCCAGTCAGCGCCCACGGCGGCGCCTCTTGGCGCAGGTATTGAATGAAGTCTTGCAAGATCGAGAATCCTTTCTCAGGCGAATTGTGGTGGCCCGCAAGCTCTGCAGAGAGCGTGCCGGGGGCGGTGGATTCGCTGTAAAGCGCTCGACGCGTTCGTCAAGAACGAGGTGGCCGGATGCGCCCGCTGAACCGGCGCACTTCCCGCGACCTCAGAGTGGCAGGTCGTGCACCTGTACGCCGCTGGCCGATTGCCGCGCCTTCAGCAGCATCGCATCGGCGACTTCGGCCGCCGTGATCGGCCGGTACTTGCGCAGCGGTCCCACGCAGAGCGGAGACAGCAGCGGCGCCAGCTTCTGGCCGAAAGCCTCGGCCGGCCGCGATTCGGTTCGCGCACCCAGCAGCAGTGACGGCCGGAAGAACTGCGTGGAAGCAAAACCGACCGCCGCCACGTCCCGCTCCATGCGCGCCTTGAGTCGCGAGTAGAAGCTCAGCGCCGTGGCGCTGGTGCCGGCGGCGGACACGCCGAAGAAGCGCGTCACACCGCCCGCCTGCGCAGCACGAGCCACGGCGAGCACCATCGCGTAATCGACTCGCTCCAGCCCGGCATTGCCGCCGGCTGCCTTGGTCGTGGTGCCGAGGCAGCAGAACAGATCATCGGCAAGCAGCGGATCGCCGAGGCCATCCAGATCTTCCAATGTGGATTGCACGAAGCGCAGCTTTGCATGCTTGCGCGTCGGCGCACGACGACCGAGCACGATCACCGTGGCGTATTCCGGCGCGGCCAGCAGACGATCGAGCAGCGCCACACCGACCAGACCGGTGGCGCCGACCATCAAAGCAGTTCGAGTCATGCGCGATCCTCCAGCCGTTCAGTCAGGGCACCGAGTGTAAGCGAGCAAGTCGGCCCGGCCCGGCAGTCGCGTTAAAGTGGCGGCCCCTCTTTCGCACCCCTTCGTCATCGACATGAGCATCTGGAAACAGCCGGTCACCATTGGTCAGGAATGGCCGATTCCGCAGAACAGCCTCGGCGGCCATCTCGGCCTGAAAGTCACCGAGATCGGCGTCGATTACCTGCGCGGCACGATGCCGGTCGACCATCGTACGGTGCAGCCGTTCGGCCGCCTGCATGGCGGCGCATCCTGCGTGCTGGCCGAAGAACTCGGCAGCATCGCTGCCTTTTTGTGCATTCCCCCGGGCACCGGCGCGCCGGTGGGGCTGGACATCAATGCCAACCACATTCGCCCGCCGACCAGCGGCATCGTCATCGGCACCGCGCGGCCACTGCACATCGGCCGCAGCACGCAGGTCTGGGAAATCCGCATCGTCGACGAACAGGACCGGCTGGTCTGCATCTCGCGGCTGACCGTTTCGGTGATCGCGCTCGACAAGGCCAAGCCTGTCGGCTGATCGTTTTTCCTTTGGCCGGGCAGCGTCCGTGACGCTCCCGGCAGGCGCACCTGACGGCTTGACGTTGGGCGGCGGCTATCGGCAGATTGCGGCTCTTCTGATGAGGGTCGTCCCATGCGTCTACCTGTCGCTGCCGGCCTGCTTCTGAGCCTCGTCCTGCTGTCGCCACTGGCGCAGGCCGCGGTCCCCACCCTGAACTTCACCGCCGAGCCGACGACCATCGCGCTCGGCGCGTCGACGACGTTGCGCTGGACCTCGACCGGCGCCACCACCTGCACCGCCAGCGGTGCCTGGAGCGGCAGCCAGGCCACCAGCGGCACGCGGGTCAGCAAGCCGACCGCCGGCACCAAGACCTACACGCTGAGCTG